>BEHZ01000039.1 GCA_002923335.1 bacterium HR23
GATGACGGGCATCGTGGGGAGCATCCAGGCCACTGAGACCCTCAAACTCATCCTGGGCATCGGCCAACCCCTGGTCTCCCGCCTGCTCCTTATTGACGCCCTCAATATGGAGTTTCGCACTATCCGCCTGCGCCGGGACCCCAACTGCCCCCTGTGCGGGGATAACCCTACCGTTACCCAACTGATAGACTACGAGGTCTTCTGCGGTCTCCGCCCTCCCACCAACGGAGGCACCACAGGATAAGCCTATGTCTACCGCCGACGCCTACGCCCACGACCTGGCCGGCTTCCGCAAGGGCTTGCTGAAGCGGGACATTCTGGACGCCATAGGCAACACCCCTATGGTGCTCCTGCGCCGTATCAGCCCGAACCCCCGGGTGCGCATTTTCGCCAAACTGGAGGGCCACAACCCCTCCGGCAGTGTGAAAGACCGTATCGCCAAATACATGGTTGAGCAGGCGGAGGCCGACGGCCTCCTGACCCCAGACAAGGTCGTCCTGGAACCCACCAGCGGGAACACGGGCATCGCCCTCGCCATGGTGTGCAAGGTAAAAGGTTACCGCATGGTGGCAGTGATGCCCGACTCCGTCAGCCCCGAGCGGGTGCACCTCTTGCGGGCCTATGGAGCGGATATCGTCTTTACCGAAGGGAGCCGGGGCACCAACTACTCTATTCTGGTGGCTCGGGAGATGGTGGCACGGGAACCGGAGAAATACTTTATGCCCTACCAGTATGGCAACGAGGCTAACCCCCGTGCCCACTACGAGACCACCGGCGCCGAAATCCTCTCCGCCCTCCCGGAGGTGGATGTGTTCGTCGCCGGCCTGGGCACCGGGGGCACCCTGATGGGTGTGGGGCGCCGACTCAAGGAGTTCAACCCCACCATCAAGGTCGTCGCCGCCGCTCCGGACCCCGAGGAGACCATTGAGGGCCTCCGCCGACTGGAAGACGGCTTTGTGCCCCCCATCCTGGACCTTGCCCTGCTGGACGGGCGCATTATGGTAAAAAGCCAGGAGGCCTTCGCCACCACCCGGGAACTCATGGACAAAGAGGGCATCTTCGCCGGCGTCTCCTCCGGGGCGGTGGTGGCAGTGGCCAAGCGCCTTGCTGCCCGCATGGAGCGAGGGAACATCGTCTGCCTCTGCGCAGATGGGGGCTGGAAGTATCTCAGCACCAGCCTGTGGACGCGAGAGTATCCCGCCCTGGAGCCGGAAGTGCGGGGGAAAGTATGGTGGTAGCCCGGCCGTATCCCCCTTGCGTCTCCCCTTGGTATGCCTGTGGCGCAACGCTCACGAGGAAAGGAGGGAGCATGGGCATCTGTTGTAGGTGTTGTGCGGTTCCCAGGGGGCCCTAGGGGCGCCGTGCATCCGTTCTGCCCCAAGGCCCCCGGACACCG
Source organism: bacterium HR23 (assembly GCA_002923335.1). Lineage (GTDB taxonomy): Bacteria > Chloroflexota > Dehalococcoidia > Lucifugimonadales > HRBIN23 > HRBIN23. The sequence goes on from BEHZ01000039.1 coordinate 1,397, forward strand.
TTCGGGGGCTTCCTTTTTCACCCCAGACAGACAAGGAGGAGGTATGACAACGCCTATTGCCGAGCACCAGACCCTGGACACCTCCGACACCCTGTGCCCTCTGCCGGTTATCGCTGCGAAGCAGGCTACGGACAAACTGGCGCGGGGGCAGGTGCTGAAGGTCATTGCTACCGACCCCGGCTCCAAAGCCGACATCCCCAGTTGGGCACGGTCAGCCGGCCACACCCTCCTGAAATGGGAGGTGCAGGGAAAAAAGTTCGTCTTCTGGGTGCAGAAGGGTTAGGAGGAGACCATGACCACCGCCGTGCAGACCACACCCTTGCAGGACCTGCTGGAGCAGTTCGCCCGCCTCCATCGCCAAGCCCACGACACGGAGACCAAGCGGGTGGCCATCGTCGCCTCTAAAGGCACCCTGGATATGGCCTACCCTGCCCTTATCCTGGCCACCACCGCCGTCTCCATGGGGATGGAGTGCGCCGTCTTCTTCACCTTCTACGGGTTGAACATCCTCCACAAGCGCAAGTCCCGCTCCCTGCAGGTGGCCCCCCTGGGCAACCCCGCTGCCCCTATCCCCGTCCCCAATATCCTGGGCGCCATCCCCGGGATGACCTGGATGGCGACACGGGTGATGCACTGGATGATGCGTCGGCAGAACATGCCCAGCATCCAGAGCCTTCTGGAGACCGCCCGCAGTATGGGCGTGAAACTCATCGCTTGCTCCACCACGATGGGGGTGATGGGAGTGAAGGAGAGCGACCTGATAGACGGGGTGGACATCCAGGGCGCAGCGTCCTTCCTGGAGTTCGCCTCTAAGGCCCATATCACCCTGTTCATCTAGAAGACACAGCACACCAAAGAGTGCTCTGAGGGGAGGGAAAAGCATGAGCACTGCGGTCGGCTACACCTATCCCGTTCTGGTAGACACCGAGTGGGTCGCCCAGCACCTCAACGACCCCAAGGTGCGCATCGTAGAGGTGGATGTGGACACTTCGGCCTATGAGCAGGGGCACATCCCCGGCGCCGTGGGCTGGAACTGGAAGACCCAACTGCAGGCCTCGCCCCAGCGGGACGTGGTCTCCAGAGAGGGGTTTGAGGCCCTCTGCCGGGCCTCCGGCATCGCCAACGATACCCTTATCGTCTTCTACGGGGACAACAATAACTGGTTTGCCGCCTACGCCTACTGGCTGGCCCGCTACTACGGGCATCCCCGGGACCTCCTCCGCCTCCTGAACGGGGGGAGGGCCAAATGGCTGGCCGAAAAGCGCCCCCTCACCCGGGAGGTGCCCACCTATCGCCCTACCGCCTACACCGCCCGGGAGCCGGACTTCTCCGTCCGTGCCTTCCGGGACTACATCTACCAGGCGGTGGTGAACAAGGCACACATCGCCCTGGTGGATGTGCGCTCGCCCAGGGAATACACGGGGGAACTGCTGGCCCCGGAGAACCTGCCCCAGGAAGGCTCCCAGCGGGGAGGTCACATCCCCTCCGCCATCAACATCCCCTGGAGCCAAGCGGTCCGGGAGGACGGCACGTTCAAGCCGCCCGAGGAACTGCGTGCCCTTTACGCCGGCAAGGGCATCACCCCCGACCGGGAGGTTATCGCCTACTGCCGTATCGGGGAGCGGAGCGCCCACACCTGGTTCGTCCTGCACGAACTGCTGGGCTACCCCAAGGTGCGCAACTACGACGGCTCGTGGACCGAGTGGGGGAGCGTTGTGGGCGCGCCTATTCGCACCGGGCCCCAACCGTAGGGGAGAGACGCAGAAGGGAGACGCCCTGCGCCCAGCGAGGCGGTGGCCCGGCGGGGCGGTGCTACCTCCCCCGCAGACGGGGGTCCAGCACATCCCGCAGGGCGTCTCCCAGCAGGTTGAAGCCGAACACCGCCAGGCTAATGGCCACCCCGGGGAAGATGACGAGCCAGGGGGCCCGCTGGGCGAACTCGGCAGCGGCGCCCGAGAGCATGCGTCCCCAGGAGGGGTGCGGCTCCGGCACCCCTAGCCCCAGGAAGGAGAGGCTGGCCTCCGTAAGGATGGCGCTCCCCAACTGGGCGGTCGCCAGCACGATGAAAGGCCCCAGGGTGTTGGGCAGAATGTGCAGGAAGGCGATGCGCCAGTCCCCACACCCGATGGCCCGTGCCGCCTCCACATAGGTCATGGAACGGATTTGCAAGGTGCTGGAGCGGATCACCCGTGCTGCACGGGGGATGATAGGGATGGAGATGGCGATAATCACATTGGGGAGGGACGGCCCCAGGGCGGCCACCATCACCAGCGCCAGCACCAGCAGGGGCATGGCCTGCATAATGTCCATGACCCTTTGCAGAGTGAGGTCCAGTTTGCCCATGAAATACCCCGACAACAGCCCCAAAACGCCCCCCACCACCGTGCCCAGAATGGTTGACCCCAGCCCCACAATGAGCGATACCCGTGCCCCGTGCACAATCCGGCTATAGATATCCCGCCCCAACTTGTCGGTGCCCAGCCAGAACTCCCTGCTGGGAGGGGCGAAGGTGGCCTGGGCGTTGGTAGCGGTGGGGTCGTGGGTCGCCAGGAAGTTGGCGAAGATGGCCACCAGCACCATAAACAGGATGACCACACCCCCCACCGTCCCCAGGGGCTTACTGCGGGCAAACCGCACCAAGGTCTTCCACCAGGGGCGCTTGCGTGGAAGAAGGGCGCTTACCTGGGCCATCGGGATATGTGGTTGGGCCTGCACACCTCACCCCCTACTGATAGCGCACCCGAGGGTCCAGCCACCCGTAAAGGATATCCACCGCCAGGTTGGCCAGCACCACGATGGATGCGATAAACATCACCAGGCTCTGCACAATGGGGTAATCCCGCTGACGAATGGCGTCCACCAGATAGCGGGCCACCCCCGGCAGGTTGAACACCTGCTCCGTTACCACCAGCCCCCCTATCAGGAAGGCGAACTCAATTCCAATGACGGTAACCACGGGCAGAATGGCGTTGCGCAGGGCATGGCGGTAGATCACCACCCGCTCCCGTAGCCCCTTGGCCCACGCCGTGCGGATGTAGTCCTCCCGCATCACCTCCAGCATAGAGGAGCGGGTAATGCGCATAATGAGGGCGCTGGAGCGATACCCCACCGCCAACGCCGGGAAGATGAACTGCTTCATATTGGCCCCAAAGTCCTGGAAGGGGGAAACATACAGCATCTCCGGCAGTTGCCCCACCCTCACCAGGGCCAGGATGATCAGCAGGCCCAGCCAGAAGGCCGGCATGGACAGCCCCGCGATGCTGAACACCCGCAGGGCATAGTCCAACGCCGAATCCTGGCGCACGGCGCTGATGATGCCCGTGGGGATGGCTATCAGCACGGAGATAACCATGGCCATAATGGCCAACTGCAGGGTTACGGGGATGCGCGGTTTGATGATGTCCCACGCCGGACGGTCAAAGAAATACGACTTCCCCAAATCCCCCTGGAAAAGAGCCCGAATCCAGTTCCCATATTGGACGATGATGGGCTTGTCCAGACCCAGTTCTTTCTCCAGCGCCGCCCTGGCCTGGGGGTCCACATACCCGGCCGACTGGAAGACGATGTCGGCGATGTTCCCCGGGGCGAGCCGCAGCAAGACGAAGATGAGAATGGACATCCCGAAGAGGGTAGGGACAGCGACCAGCAAACGCCGAACGAGATATCCGCTCATACCGCCCTCTTTTCTCCAGCCCTCGGTATCCAGCGTAACAAAGAGTCGCCCGGGGGTAAACCCCCGACACACCGGGTGTGCCCTTCGTCCGTGCTATACTGCATATAACAGACGCCCAGGAGCGAAAGGTGGCCGGCGATAAGCCTATCGTCTACACCCTGCCCGACTGCCCTACCTGCCTGAAACTGAAACTCGCCTGGCGCCGGCGGGGCCAGCCCTTTGAGGAACGGATGGTAAGCCAGCGCCAGGACTGGCTCAACGAGGCCCTCGCCCTGGCCGACACCGTGCCCATTATCGTCTGGCCCGACGGGCGTGTGGAGGTGGGGTTTGAAGGAGAGGAGGGCTGACATATCGGATGAAGGGGGCCGGTGGCCCCCAGGGTTTGCAGAAGCCTTCCCCTGCCCTATACTGGGATGTAAGGGCTAACTAATGGGCGGACCCCCCACAGGGGCGATACACAATACACGGGAGGGAGGTATGACCCAGAGGACCAGCGTCGTTACGGCGGACCGCTTTGCCAAGGGGCTTACCTATCAGCAGTTCCTGGCCCAAGCCAAAGTGAACCTGGACCAGTTCCAGAAATGGTATGACGAGTTTACACCCAAGCCAGACGACCTGGCCTTCTTCCGCCGGGCCATGGCCCTTCCCAAAGGCCCGGCCAAGGTGCTGGCCCTGGGGGAGGACTGGTGCCCCGATGTCTACCGTGGCCTGCCGGTGATGGCCAAAATCGCCGAAGCGGTGGGCCTGGAGTTCAGGGTCTTCCCCCGAGACCAGAACCTGGACATTATGGACGAGTTCCTTTACCAGGGGCAGTTCCGCTCCATCCCCACCTTCGTGTTCTATACCAAAGACATGAAGTATATCTGCCACTGGATAGAACGCCCCGCGCTGGCCAACAAGGAGATGGCCGAGATAACGGAGCAACTGAAGCGGGAGATGCCCAACGCCAAAGAGGAGGACCTGCGGGCGGAACGGCGCAAGCGCCTCCTGGCCCGCTGGCCTCTCTGGCAGCAGGAGACGGTGCGGGAGATCCGCCAGATGTTGGCCCAGGCCCTGGGCATCCCCGCCTAGGGCCTGTTGCGGGGCAGTCCCACTGCCCTGAGGCGGTAGGAAGAAGCAAGCGTAGACTTTCGGTCCGCACGGCGTGGGGGGCGGGAACGGTTCAGGACACGGAACGACCAAGGAGGAGGTATGGCCGAGCAAGGCCTTCAGGTGGAAATCACCTTCTGCATGTCCTGAGGCTATCACCTGCGCGCCGCCTGGATGGTGGGCGAGTTGTTCAATGTCTTCCAGGACACCATAGCGTCCCTGCGCCTCATCCCCGGAGGTGGGGGTGTCTTTGACGTGCGGGTCAACGGCAAACTGGTCTTCTCTAAAAAGCAGGCAGGCCGATTCCCCGAACTGAACGAACTTATTCAGGCCCTCAACAACGCCCTGGAGGCGCAGGAGTCCCAAAAATAACAAAAAACTGTGCCCCGGGTCCCCTTGACATCTGCACCTGCTGGGGTGTACAGTTATCTGCAATTTCTGCCGAGCACCCTCCCCGCCCGGGGCTGTCCAAGTCTGTTAGGGGGAAATAATGGACACCACTTACAGCGCGGCGCGTGATAGGCGGATATGTTGGCAGAGGATATGGTGGGCGCTGGGCCTGGCTCTTGTGTTCCTGGTGGCCTCTGCCTGCGCCCGCACCCCTACCCCCACCCCTACGCCTGTGCCCCCCACCCCCACGCCAACACCGACACCCCGCCCCGCCGCCACTCCCTCACCCACCCCACCACCGTTGCCCGGCCCCACAGCCACCTCCCCGGCTCAGGAGGGCCTGCGCCTCACCCTTTCCCTCTCCAAAGGAGAGTTCCGTGTGGGGGAGAACATAGAGGCCCGCCTCACCCTGGCCAGCGCCTCCCCTCAAGAGATTGCGGTTACCACCAACACCAGTCAACTCTTTGACCTGCTGATTCGGAGCAAAGGAGGAGAGCAACGCTGGTCCTCCGGCAGGGCTTTCCTCCCGGTGGTTACCACACACCACATCCCCCCCATCGGCGGCCTCTCTCAGACCCTTACCTGGCAGGCCACCGAAACGGGAGACCTGACCATCGTCGGCCTTACGGTCCAGATAACGATAGATAGCAAACAGGTGCAGCTGCAGACGCCGCCGGTAACGGTGGCGGTCCGATGAGAACGCACGCCAAGGAGGGAGGAATGAGGCGACCCGATATGCGTCTTATGTGGTTGGTGGCACTGCCTATAGCCTTGCTGGCTATGGCCGGCCTTTCCCTGGCATGGGTGCCCGCCAGCGACGGCACCGACCTGCAGGTTATCCGTGTCATTGCGGGAGACAAGAACCCCGCCGCTGAAGGGGAGGCCCTGGTGAAGTTCAAGGGCGAAATCTCCACTGCCCAAGCCCAGGACCTCCTGAAGAGCAACGGCATACAGGTGCTGGAGCACTACGCCTCTTTGGGCATCTGGCGGGTGCGCCTGCCCCAAGGAATGAGCGTCAAGGAGGCCTCTCAGCGCCTCGGCGCCAGAATCGCCTATATTGAGCCGAACTACCTTTTGGGCACCCAGCCTACTGCCCAGGTGAACCTGGTGCCCGTGGGCGATACCCCTTCCTCAGCCCTCGCCCCCACCGGTCCGGGGAGCACTCCACCCCAGCCTCCGGCCCAGCAGAGCGGGGGCGACCTGCAGGTCATCAAGGTCATCCAGGGCCAGAAGCCCGAGGCGGCCCCGGGCGAGGCCCTGGTGAGGTTCAAGGGCGAGGTAGCCGCCCAGGCGGAGAGCATCCTGCAGGCCCAGGGCCTGAAGGTGCTGGAGCGCTATAACCTCTTCGGCATTTATCGGGTCGCCCTGCCCCAGGGCGTGAGCGCCGCCCAGGTGGCCAAGAACCTGGCCGGCCAGGCCCTCTATGTGGAGCCCAACTACATCGTCCGTGTCGCCACTACCACCCCCAACGACCCCTCCTTCGGCCAACTGTGGGGCCTGCATAACACCGGCCAGGACGGAGGCACCCCCGACGCCGACATTGACGCCCCTGAAGCGTGGGACATCCAGCAAGGTGCGACCTCTACCGTCGTCGCCGTGGTGGACACAGGCATAGACTTCAACCACCCCGACCTCTCCGCCAACATGTGGCGCAACCCGGGGGAAACCCCCGGCAACAACACCGATGACGACGGCAACGGCTATGTGGACGACGTCTACGGCGTCAACTGCATCGGCACCGCACCCAACAACACCCCGCCTCTGGACGACAACAACCACGGCACCCATGTGGCGGGCACCATCGGTGCGGTGGGGAACAACGCTACAGGCACCGTGGGGGTAATGTGGCGGGTGGGCCTGATGGCCTTGAAGTTCCTGGACGCGACCGGCACGGGCACCACCGCCGACGCCATTGAGTGTATCCAGTATGCGGTGGCACAGCGGGCTTCCGGGACGCCTGTGCGAGTGCTGAACAACTCCTGGGGCGGGGGTGGGTTCAGCAACGCCCTGCGGGACGCCATTATCGCCGCCCGGAACCAGGGGATGCTCTTCATCGCCGCCGCCGGCAACGCCAACAACGACAACGATGCCTCCCCCCACTACCCCTGCAACTACGACGTGGACAACATCATCTGCGTGGCTGCGTCCGACCGCAACGATAACAAGGCATCCTTCTCCAACTTTGGCAACCTCTCCGTTGACCTGGCAGCGCCGGGCGTCAGTATCTTCAGCACAGTGCGCAACGGCGGCTATTCCAGCATGAGCGGGACCTCTATGGCCACACCCCATGTGTCGGGCGTGGCGGGCCTGCTGTTCACCCAGTTCCCCGGCCTCACTTACCAGCAGGCCAAACGGCGCATCCTGTGCAGTGTGGACCTCAAACCCCAATGGTCAGGCCTCACCCTCACCGAGGGGCGCCTGAACGCCTTCAATGCCCTCACCGTTGGCACCTCCTCTCTCTTTAGTATGGCCCTGGCGCCCGACCGGGGCTTCCGGGTGCTGGCCAGTTCCACCGTGGTTATCCGTGCGGAACTGTGCGCCGGGCAGGACCCCGTGCTGGGCGCAACGGTAACCGCCTCCTTCGCTAACGGCGACCCGCCCGTTACCCTACGGGACGACGGGGTGGCCCCCGACACCGCGGCCAACGACGGCATCTACGCCGGGAACTGGGTCCCCCAGAACCCGGGTCAGGCGGACATCACTATCACCGCCACGAAGAGCGGCCTGACCCCCGCACCGCCTCGGCTCATCCCCGGCCGTGTGCGGGGCAACCCCAACTACCAGCACGCGGGTGTCCCCTTTGAGTGGGAGGACATCCGGGGCGTGGGCCTGCGCTTTGAGCCCGATGATGACTGGTGCGTCCTCCTGGGCACCAGCATGCCTATCCAGTTCTTTGGCGAGGCCTACACCCAGTTCACGGTGTCCAGCAACGGCTTCGTCTCCTTCCCGCCCAGCGGGGCGTGCAGTAACTTCGCCAACGAGGCTATCCCCAACAGCACCCTGGGGGAGGCCATCGCCGTCTTCTGGGACGACCTGGTCGGCCGACCGGATGCTTCAACGGGCGAGGTATGGGTGGCGGTTCTGCCACCGGGGCCCGGCAAGCCGTGGCGGCGCCTGGTGGTGCAGTGGCAGGATATGCAGCACTTTGGCGGCGCCCCCTCCGGCGCCTCTTTCCAGGTCGCCATAGAGGAGGTAACGGGGCGTATCTTCTTCCGCTACCTGGATACGGACTTCGGGGATCCGGCACTCAACAACGGGGCGAGCGCCACGGCGGGCATTCAGTTGAATGCCACCATGGGCCTCCCCCACAGCCACAACCAGCCTGTTCTCACCAGCGGGAGCGCCTTTGTTATCTTCCCCGCACAGCCCTCGGGGCTAGGCAAACTGAGGGTAGAGACCCAGCCGCCTTCGCAGGTCCAGATCTACGCCAACGGCATCCTCATGGGCGAGTGGGGGCTGGACTGGCCGGATGTGCCCGCCGGCATCTATCGCCTGGAGTTCCGCAACCCGCCCTATAGTTGGAACGCCTCCAACACCATCCTGGTGCGCATGCACCCGCCGGGCGGTGCCTTCACGGAACAGCCGGTGGACCAGCCCATCGTGATAGAGAGCGGGAAGGTTACCGAGGTGATCCTGCGCCTGTGGCAGAACGGGTTCCTGCGGGTAACCACCGAAGGCGCTTTTGGGCCCACTATCCTGGTGAACGGGACGCCACGCAACGCCTGGCAGTTCTGGGCCACGGTGCCCCCCGGCACATACACCGTCTCCTTCGCTCCGGTGCCCAACGCCACCACCCCCTGCACACGGGTCGCCACCGTGGTCAGCGGCAGCGGGACACGGGTGCACGGCAACTACACCACCGGCTCCTGCGACATCGTCCCCTACCCCTAGCACCCCAGGGGGGCCAAAAGAGAGGGGAGGGGGCTTTTCCCCTCCCCTCTCCCTTTCTTGGGAGTGCCCCGCCACCTACCCGCCGCTTTTTCCCTCCTCGCCCACACCCCGCTTCTCCCGGATGGCCCCCTCGGCCGGGGCGAAGATGGAATCGCCTCCCGGAAGGGGCGTCCGCAACACCTGCTCCCGTGGGGAAGGTTTGCCGGGCACCAGCATCCCGACACCTCCCATCAGCAGACGGGCTAAACGCCCCAATGCCTTGCGCCGATCCATAGCCCCTCCTAGTGCTCCATGACCGAACCGCCGTTGAAGTTGATGGCCTGGCCTGTGATGTAGTCGCACACGGGGGAGCAGAGGAAAGCGATGAAGCGCCCCACCTCCTCGTCGGTCGCCGCACGCCCCAGGGGGATGGTCTTCAGCACCGCCTCCCACCTCTCCCCCCGCCCCAGGTCGTCCATACGGGAGGTGTCGGTTACCCCCGGGCAGACTGCGTTCACCGTGATGCCGTAGGGGGCCAGTTCCCGTGCCACCGATTGGGTGAAAAGGTGGATGGCCGAGTTGGCGGCGGCATAGGCGGAGGTGTTGGCCTGCCCCCGCTTGCCCGCCGTAGAGGAGACATTGACGATGCGCCCCCAGCGTTGGCTTTGCATCACCGGGGCCACATACTTGGTGCACAGGAAGGTGCCCACCACCTTCACCTCCAGCACCCGCCGGAAGACCAGTTCGTCCATTTCCCATACAGGCACCCGGTCGGGGCCTCGGGCAAAGGCAGCGTTGTTCACCAGGATGTCAATGCGCCCGAAGGTCTCCAGGGCCTTGCGCACCATCTCCTGGACCTGCTCTGCGTTGGTCACGTCCACCACCAGGGGCAAGGCCCGCCGGCCCAGGGCACGCACCTGCTCCGCCACGCTGTCAATATCCCGCCAACCGATGCGCTTTTCGTCCTCGGGGAAGGTAGCGGGGTCTCGCCCCGTGCCGGTGATGACCACATCGCACCCCTCCTGGGCCAGGGCGACCGCCGTGGCCCGCCCGATGCCCCGCAACCTCCCCGCCCCTGTTACGATGGCAACCTTGCCCTCCAGAACGCCCATAGGGTTCCCTCCTTTTCCTGCGGGATGGTGGCTGGAGCGGTAGGGCTCACAACAGGCGTGCCACCACCCGGGCCGGCCCCCCATCGCCCCCACCGATTTTCACCGGGAAGGCCAGCACCTCAAAAGCCTTGCCCACCAGCGCCTCCAGGTTCACCAGGTTCTCCACCAGGGGGATGCCTGCCCCCAGCAAGATGTGGTGCACCGGGAAGCCGCTTCCCGGCGGGTCAACGGGGAAGTCCACCCCCACCGCTTTCACCCCCTCGTCTCTCAGCCACTGGGCCGATTCGGGGGCCAAGAAGGGGTGGCGCTCATAGTAAGTAGGGCTCCCCATCTCCCGCTGTGCCCACCCCGTCCACAGGAGGACGATAGCGTCCCATAGCCATGCCTCCCGCAGGGCATAACGCACCGCCTCCAGGGTAAGGGGCTGGCCCGGCTGGGCGTAACGGCGCAGGTCGGCCAAGACCCCCCGCCCGGCCAGGCGCTCCAAGGGCACCGTGTCTATCGTCAGACCCTCAGGGACGAAGTGATAGGGGGCATCCACGTGGGTGCCCAGATGCGTGGCCAGGGTGATACGGGTATTGCTCCGCCCGTGCTGGGCGTGGGTGTGCACCGGCTCGGCGGTAAAGCCGGGCAGGCCGGGCACGGGCGTCAGGCGGTCGCCGCTCAGGGGAAGGGTGAGGTCAACCCACCTGGTCAAGGGGGCCTCCTTGTGGGCGGTGTGCCCACGCGTCCAGGGCTGTCTGACGGGCGAGGCTGGGGGAAAACCCCCGTCGGCGCAGGTAGGCATACAGACGCCGCAAGAAGGTGGGGCGGGGGAGACCGGCAAGGCGAGGCGCCCACTGCTGGGCGCACCGCCGTGCCAGAAGGGCATCATCCCAGAATTGAACCGCCTCCTGGGCGACAGGGGGCGGGACGCCCTGACTCTCCAGTTCCCTTTCCACCAGCCAGCGGGCCCTGGGGCGCGCGGTCTGCCGTGCCTCCACCCAGTTCTGGGCGAAACGGCGGTCGTCCAGGTAGCCCATGGCCTGTAAACGCTCTATTGCCCATGCCACCTCCTCGGGGGGGAAGGCACGGGCGAGGCGCCGGCGCAGGCCTGCAGTAGTGAGGGGACGCCGGGAGAGCAGGCGCAGGCCCTCGGCCAGGGCGGAGATGGGCTTCTCTCCCTTCACACCACGCCCTCCTGTTGCAGGCGCCGGACCTCCTGGGGCGACAGCCCCAGCCAGCCGGTCAGTATCTCCTCGGTATGCTCCCCCAGTTCAGGTGGCGAGGTGCGCACACCCCCGGGGGTGCGGGAGAGGCGGATGGGCGTATTGGGATACTTCCACGAACCGATGCGGGGGTGGGGCAGTTCCACCAGCATCTTCCGATGCTGGATGTGGGGGTCGGCCACTACCTTGTCAATGGTGTTCACCGGCCCGCAGGGGATACCCATGGGAAGCAGTTCGTCCAGCCACTCCTGGGTGGTCTTCTGGCGCATGGCCTCGGCGATGGCCGGCTCCAGGATATGAATATGCTGGGTGCGAGACCAGGAGGTCTGGAAGTGGGGGTCATCTATCCATTCGGGGTGGCCGATGGCGGAGCAGAAGAGGGGCCACTGTGTCTCATTCCCCCCGAAGATGGCCACCACAAGCCACCCGTCCTTGGTGGGGAAGGCCTGGAAAGGGGTAGCCGAAGGGTGGCGGGTGCCCAGGGGACGGGGCACCTCCCCCGTGGCGAAGTAGCGGGCCAGGGCGTTCTCCAGCACCGCCACCTGGCAGTCCAGCATGCTTATGTCAATGAACTGCCCTTTACCACTCTGCTGGCGCTCATAGAGGGAGGAGCAGATACCCACCGCAGCGAACAGCCCCGCCACGATGTCGCCGTAGGAGGTGCCCGGCCGCACCGGGGGGCCGT
>BEHZ01000040.1 GCA_002923335.1 bacterium HR23
TGCAACGCCTTCTGGCCCAGAAGGGGTGGCTTACCCTGGGTTGGCCGAAGGAGTATGGTGGACAGGGGGCTTCCCAGATCACCCAGACCATCTTTACCGAGGAGATCGCCTATCACCGTGCCCCGGGGGTGGATACAAGCGGTATTCGCATGCTGGGGCCTACTCTGATGATATGGGGCAGTGAGGAGCAGAAGCGGGAGTTCCTTCCCCCCATCGCACGGGGCGAGGTGAACTGGTGCCAGGGGTATTCGGAGCCCGGCTCCGGCTCCGACTTGGCCTCCCTGCAGACCCGTGCGGTGGCCGATGGGGACGACTTCATCATCAACGGCTCCAAGATTTGGACGAGCCGTGCCCACCGTGCCGATTGGATGTTTCTGCTGGCCCGCACCAACCCCGACGCTCCCAAGCACCGTGGTATCACCTTCTTCCTGGTGGATATGCGCACCCCCGGCATTAGCATCCGCCCCATTGTGAACATGGCGGGGGTGCACCACTTCAACCAGGTCTTCTTTGATAATGTGCGGGTGCCCAAACGCCAGGTGGTAGGCGAGGTAGACAGGGGCTGGTATGTGGCGGTAACCCTGCTGGACTTTGAGCGCTCGGGGGTGGAATACCCCACCCAGGCCCGACGATACACCGAGGAACTGGCCCGCTACGCCCGGGAGGCCGACGGGGGGAAACTGGCCAAAGACCCCCGCTGGCGTGCCCGCCTGGCGGAGATGTATCTGGAGGCCCAGGTGGGGCGGATGCTGGCCTATCGGGTGGCCTACCTGCAGAGCCAGAAGCAGGTGCCCAACAAAGAGGCGTCTATCAGCAAGGTGTTCGGCACGGAACTGCTCCAGCGGGTCGCCCAAACAGGCATGGAGATGCTGGGGCTGTATGGCCTGCTGGACAAGGGTGCTCCCAAAGCGCCGTTGGCAGGCATCATCAGCCGGTTATGGCTGTGCGCACGGTGCACCGCCATCGGCGCCGGCACCAGCGAAATCCAGCGGAACATCATCGCTCTACGGGGCCTGGGCCTGCCCAGGGGGTAAGGAGCCGATCGGGGCAACGGCAGGGGGAAGGCGACCTATGAAGGGGCCTGGCGGGAGAGGGGGAATAGTCCTGTGGGGGGTTGTGCTGGCCCTTCTCCTGGCCTCAGGGTGTCGTGCCGTCCGAGAGCGGGTTGAGGCCCTCAAGCCCACGGTAGAGGTTACGGGAGCCACGGTGCGAGGGGTTACCCCCACCAACCTGGTGATAGAGGCCCAGGCGAGGATAGATAACCCTAACCCCGTGGGCGCTCACGTGGAGAGCGTTACCTACGACCTCTTCTACAAACGCGGGGAGGCGTGGGCTTTCCTGGGGAAAGGGGAGAAAAAGGACTTCCAGATACGGCCGAAAGGGAGCACGGCGGTGGATTTACCCTTGACCCTGGACAACCTCTCCCTTGTCCAGGCCATGGGGACCACGCTCGCCCAGGGGGGCCAACTGGAGATCAAGACCAGCGGTAAGGTGACGGTAACGGTAGGGCCTGCGTCCTTCACCATCCCCTTTGAAGAGGTGCGCACGGCATCCGTGGCTCGGTAAGGTGTCCCTCGGTTTGACATGCCCCATGCGCCTGCTAGGATAAGGGCGGGGCACCGCCCGGAGGGGGCCATGCTGGAGATCACCAAAGAGCGCCTACTATGGATGTTCCGCACCATGTGCACTATCCGGGAGTTTGAGGAACGGGCCATGGCCGAAGTGAGCGCCCGTCGAACCTTCGGGGGAATGCACTCCTCGGCCGGGCAGGAAGCGGTGCCCACGGGCGTCTGTGCTCACCTGGGGCCGAAGGATGCTATCGCCAGCACCCACCGGGGGCACGGCCACTGTATCGCCAAGGGGGTTGACCCCCGCCTGATGATGGCGGAACTCTTCGGGCGGGTGACGGGCACCAACAGGGGCAAGGGCGGTTCCATGCACATCGCCGATATGAGCAAGGGCATGTTGGGAGCCAACGGGGTGGTGGGGGCCAGTGTGCCCCTGGCGGTGGGCGCAGCGCTGGCCGCTCGCCTGCGCGGTGAGGACAGCGTGGCCGTTGCCTTCTTCGGCGACGGGGGGGCCAATCAGGGCGTTATCCACGAGAGCATGAACCTCGCCGCCATCTGGAAACTCCCCGTTATCTTTGTTTGCGAGAACAACCTCTACGCCGAATCCACCCCGGTGGAATACTCCTCGGCAGTCCCGGACCTGGCCCGGCGGGCAGCAGGCTACGGCATTCCAGGCGTAATCGCCGATGGCATGGACGTGCTGGATGTTTACGACAAGGCGGGGGCTGCCATCGGGCGGGCTCGGGCGGGACAGGGGCCAACCTTCCTAGAGTGCAAGACCTATCGCTACTATGGCCACTTCAGCGGAGATAACCCCCGCACCTACCGCACCGAAGAGGAGGAGCGGGCATACCGAGCCCGGGACCCGATCCTGACCTTCCGCCAGCGCCTTATCAGTGAAGGGGTCTCCACGCCCGAAGAACTGGACGCCATCCAGCGGGAGGTGGTCGCGCTCATAGAGGAGGCGGTGCGCTTTGCCGACCAAAGCCCTCTGCCCCCTGCGGAAGACCTCCTGGCCCATGTGTATGTGGACATCCCAAAGGACTGGCTGGTGCGGTGCACCGGGCTAACGCTATAGGCTCCATCCAAGGAAACGCGCGAGGGGTGTATCGTGCCGGATATCCTGGCCAACGGGATTCGCCTTCATTATCAGGAGTGGGGCAGTGGCCCGCCCATCCTTTGGCTCCACGGCCTTTTCGGCACCCTCCACCAGTGGGAGGAGACCGCCCAGCACCTGAAAGGGCGCTATCGGGTGCTGGCCTATGACGCCCGGGGGCATGGGCGTTCCGAAGTGCCTCCCCGCTTGGAGCACTACTCCCAGGACGCCATGGTGGAGGACCTCCGGGGTGTCCTGGACGCCCTGGCGGTGCGTCGGGCTATTATTGGGGGGCATTCTATGGGCAGCAATGTCGCCCTCAACTTCGCTTTCCGCTACCCCGACCGGTGCACTGCCCTGGTGCTGGTAGGCATTGGCTCGGGCTCTTCGGACCCCGAGGGATGGCGGGCCAACACAGGGCGCATCGCCGACCTGGCCGAGGGGGAGGGTATGGGGCGTGTGTTGGAGGCCATCAAGGCCATCCCCGCGTGGGCGCCCGCCCTTACCCATCCCCTTATCGGCCCCCGCCTGGCGCAAGAGGTGCTGGCGTGCTCCCCCTTTGGCATCGCCTGCACCATTCGGGGCGTGCAGATGAAACGCCCCACCATCTTCCAACTGGAGCCCAACCTCACCCGTCTGACGGTGCATACTCTGGTGGTGTATGGGGAACTGGACGAGCCGGTGGTTGAGTGCTCTCGGTTCATCGGTCAGAAGGCCCAGAAAGCCCAGGTGGTAGCGGTGCCCGGCTCCGGCCACTGGACGCATCTGGAGAAGCCGGCCGAGTTCCTGACCGCTCTTGACCTCTTTCTGAAGGGGGTAGGAGCGGGCTGGTAGGTGGGCGTAAGTGTGGACTATCCAGTGGTGCACATTATAGGCGTGGCGGGTCTCCCCGAGGTGCACCCCGGGGATGACCTGGCCTCCCTCATTGTCCAGTCGGCCCAAAGCCAGGGCACGCCTCTCGTCAATGGTGACATCGTGGTGGTAACCCAGAAGATAGTCTCCAAGGCCGAGGGCCGTTTGGTGGCTCTGTCCACGGTGGAGCCATCCCCCTTCGCCCGGGAGATAGCCCGCCAGTGGGGGAAAGACCCCCGGCAGGTGGAGGTGGTGCTCCGGGAGAGCCGGCGCATCGTGCGCATGGACCACGGGGTTATAATCTGCGAGACACGCCACGGATTCATCTGCGCCAACGCTGGGGTGGACGCCTCCAACATCCCCGGTGAGGGGATAGTGTCCCTTCTGCCGGAGGACCCCGATGCTTCGGCCCAGCGTATCCGCCAGGGGATACGGGAACGGGCGGGGGTCACGGTGGCGGTGCTCATCAGCGATACCTTTGGGCGCCCTTGGCGAGAGGGAACCACCAATGTGGCCATCGGCGTGGCGGGCTTGCATCCCCTGGTAGACTACCGGGGGCAGAAGGATACCTATGGCAAGGAACTGCGGGTGAGCATCGCCGCCGTCGCCGATGAAATCGCCGGGGCGGCCGACCTGGTGATGAATAAGACCACTCGGGTGCCGGTGGCTATTGTGCGGGGATACCCCTACGAGGCGGCGCCGGGCTCCTATCGCCCCCTTCTGCGGGAGCCTGCCCAGGACATGTTTCGCTAGCGCCCTCCCTTGCTGCCCCTTCCCCGAGTAGGCTATGATGGAGATGCTTCGGGGAGTGGCGCAGGGGGAGCGCGCACGGTTCGGGTCCGTGAGGTCGCGGGTTCAAATCCCGCCTCCCCGATATCCCTCTTGAGGGCAGGAGCGTGCCACCCCAACGCCAAGACCCCTTGTATGCCCAGGCCCGTCAGTTGGCCAAGGACTGGGCGGAACTGTATCAGCAGTTTCAGCAGTTGCAAAGGCAGGCGGACAACCTCAACGCCCTGCTGAACGCCCGCATTGAGGACATTCAGGCCCTGCGCCGACGTAGTGAAGAGGCGGAATCGGCCCAACGTGCCTTGCGCCAGCGCTTGGAAGCCCTCCTCCACGATTTGGAAGGTCTCCTCGCCCGCCCCTGGCCCCCAGACGCCGTGGCCCTTCGGGATGCCCTTGCCCAGGTGCTGGACGCCGCTCGGTCTGACCTGCTCATGAAGGGGGGTTAGGCCGGCAACGGGATGCGCACTGCCTCGCCCCGGGGGCCGGGCCAAATGCCCGGGACGGGTGCTCCGCACGAGGGGCATTCCCCCTTCTCGGTGAGGCTGTAGTCCAGCACCTCAAAGCCCCAACGGGCGATGAGACGACACCCACAGCGGTGGCAGAAGGTGTGTTCGTAAGGTTCCACCTGGCCCGGCAGGTTCCCCGCATAGATGAAGGCGAGGCCTTCTTCCTTGGCAATGCCGCACGCCCATAGGAGGCGCTTGGGGGTGGTGGCCTCCGGCTCCCGCATCTTGTAGTCGGGGTGGAAGGCGGTGATATGCCAGGGGATGAAGGGGGAGACGGACTTGAGGAAGCGGGCGCAGGCCCGCACCTCCTCCTCGCTATCATTGAAGCCCGGCACCAAGAGGGTTACTACCTCCACCCAGTAGCCCATCCGCACGGTTCGGCGGATGGTCTCCAGCACCCGTTCCAGCACGCCTCCCAGTTTGCGGTAGGCACGGTCGTTGAAGGATTTCAGGTCAATCTTGTAAGCGTCCAAGTGGGGACGCAGGTAGGCCAGCACCTCTGGCGTGGCGTTGCCGTTGGAGACATAGGCGGTCAGCATCCCCCTGGCCCGTGCCTCTCGGAAGATGGCCAGCGCCCATTCGCTGGTGATAAGAGGCTCGTTGTAGGAACTGGCGACCACCCGGGCACCGTGCCGGGTGGCCAGGCGCACCAGGGTGGTGGGCGACACCTCATACGGCTCGGCGACGGCGGCGGGGTCTCGCAACGCCTGGGAGGTGAGCCAGTTCTGGCAGTAGGGGCAGTGGTAGTCGCACCCCAGCATGCCGAAGGTCAGGGCGATGGAGCCGGGGAGCATATGGAAGAAAGGCTTCTTTTCAATGGGGTCGGCTTGCAGGGCGGCCACATAGCCCCACGGCACCCGCAGGCGCCCCCCCTGGTTGAAGCGCACCTGGCAGATGCCCCGCTGGCCGGGCAAAATAAGGCACCGATGCCCGCACGCCCAGCATCGCACACTTCCCTCGCCGGCGGGTTCGTAACACTCCCCCTCTTGGGTAAGGGCGTCCAGCACCTGGGCGAGGGGCCGCACCTCCGCTTTGAGCACCGGCATATACCCCACCTCCCCCATTTCAGTGTAGCATGAGGGGAGAGGTGCACCGTGAAGGCGTTGCTGAGCGTCTCCGATAAGCGGGGTCTGGTGGACCTGGCCAGGCGTCTGCACCAGGGAGGCGTTGCCCTCATCAGCACCGGGGGCACTGCCCGCCTACTGGCTCAGGAGGGGCTTCCTGTCCAGCAGGTGTCGGACCTCACCGGCTTCCCCGAACTGCTGGACGGCCGGGTGAAGACGCTTCATCCGGCCATCCATGCCGGCATTTTGGCCCGCCGGGACAAGCCGGAGCATATGGCGGAACTGGCCCGGCGCCACCTCTCCCCCATTGACCTGGTGGTGGTCAACCTTTACCCTTTTGAGGCAACCGTTCAACGGCCCGATGTGCCTCTGGAGGAGGCGTTGGAGCAGGTAGATATCGGCGGGCCGACGCTTTTGCGGTCAGCGGCCAAAAACTTCCCCTGGGTTGTGCCCCTGTGCTCCCCGGAGGACTACCTCTGGGTGGCCGAAAAACTCCTAGCGGGCACACTGTCTTTTGAAGAGCGCCGCGCCCTGGCCAGCAAGGCCTTTCAGCATGTCGCCCTCTACGATACTCTTATCGCCCGCTGGCTCCGGGGGGATGCCGAGGGGTTCCCCCTGGAGGTAACCTTTGGGGGCCGCCTTGTCCGGCGGCTGCGCTATGGGGAGAACCCTCACCAGCAGGGGGCCGTGTATGCTTGGGCGGGTGCTCAAGGGGGCATCGCCCACGCCCGCCAACTGCACGGCAAGGACCTTTCCTACAACAACATCCTGGACGCCTCCGCCGCCTGGGAGGCGGTGAACGAGTTTTCGGAAACGGCGTGTGTGATTGTCAAGCACACCAATCCTTGTGGGCTGGCGGTGCACCCCGACCAGGCCGAGGCTTATCGCCGTGCCTATGCGGGCGACCCTGTCTCCGCCTATGGAGGCATTGTGGGGTTCAACCGCCCCGTTACTGGGGGGACGGCAGAGGCCATGCGAGGCGTCTTCTACGAGGTGGTGGTGGCGCCGGGCTATACCCCTGACGCCCTGGCAGTGCTCACCAAACGGCGGGACCTGCGTATCCTGGAAGTTCCCCCGTCCCTGCCTGCCCTGGAGGTGCGCACGATCAGCGGGGGGTTCCTGCTGCAGACCGCCGATACCACTCCGGAAAACCCCTCGGCCTGGAAGGTGGTCAGCCAACGGGCCCCCACCCCCTCTGAATGGGGCGATTTGGCCTTTGCCTGGCGGGTGGTGAAGCATATCAAGTCCAACGCTATCGTGCTGGTGAAGGAGAAGGCGGTGGTGGGGATGGGGGCGGGCCAGCCCAATCGGGTTACCAGCGTGCGCCTGGCGGTGCAGGTGGCGGGCGCCCGTGCACGGGGGAGCGTGCTGGCCAGCGACGCCTTCTTCCCCTTCGCCGACGGCGTGGAAGTGGCTGGCGAGGCTGGCGTTACTGCCATCGTCCAGCCCGGGGGCTCCATTCGGGACGGCGAGGTCATCCAGGCTGCCGACCGCTACGGGATGGCCATGGTGGTCACCGGGACAAGGCATTTCCGCCACTAATTGGGGGGTGAATGGTGGGGCAAAACGGGGAAAAAGGGCCTGGCAGAACGCTAGACGCTTCCTTGCGCCGCGTTTTAGCCTGAGTGTGATGCCTTGCTCCTCCCAGGGGGAGCCGGAAACCCAGGGAGTAGATGCAGTGTCCGCCCATCAACCCTCCGGCCGTGCGCCCGCCCCGGCGGAATTCCCCCACCCTTATCCCCGGCGCATTTACCCCCTCTCGGTGAAAGACCTCTCGCCGGAGCAGGTGGCGGTGGTGTTCGCCATGACCAGTCGCCGTCCCGAGCCGTTTGACAAGATAGCGGAGCAAGTAACGGAGACCAGGGCCAGCGAGTTCCACGAGAAATGGGTGCTGGGGTATGGGCATGCCTCGGTAGCGGAGCACGCCGTCCTGCACTTTGCGGTGGAGAACATCTCCCGTCTGGCGTGCGACGCCCTGGAGGACAATCGCCTCGCCTCCTATACCGAAAAGTCGTCCCGTTTCCAAGTGCTCCCGCCCGACGCCTTCTTCGTTCCCCCAGAGTTGCAGGAGCGCCCCGACCTTCGGCGGGAGTTCATCCAGGCGTGCCAGGCCCTTTTTGAGGCGTATCAGCGCCTGGTGCCGGCCTGTGTGGAGTATCTCAGGAAGGTGCGCCCGCCCCTGCAGGGGGAGCGGGAGAGCGCCTATACCCTTCGTCTGCGCCGGGAGGCCACCGATTCCTGCCGTTTCCTTCTGCCCTCGGCCACCCTCACCAATGTGGGCGTAACCATGAACGCCCGCACCCTGGAGCACGCCATCACCAAACTCCTCTCTTCAGACCTCCAGGAGGAGCGGGAGATAGGGCAGGCGCTGAAAGAGCAGGCCCGCCGGATAACCCCCACCCTGGTGAAGTATGCCGACGCCAGCCCCTACGTGCAGAGGGTGGCCAGGGCGCTGGGGCAATGGCCTTCCCCGGCCTCTCCGCTCGCGGAGCCGTCCAGCACGGTGCGTCTGCTGTGGGCCGACCCGGAGGGCGAAGCCAAGGTGCTCATTGCCCTCCTTTACCCATCCGCCCGGCAACCCTATGCTCAGGTCGCCGACGCAGTGCGCCGACTCTCCCAGGAGGAGCGCCGGGCTATCTTCGCCCAGGTGTTGGGCAGCATGGGGGATTTTGATAGGCCTCCCAGGGCACTGGAGACCGCGTCGGTTGCCCTGGAGTTCGTCTTAGACTATGGAGCGTATCGGGAGTTCAGGCGCCACCGGATGCAGACCTCTATCCCCCAACCCCTGACGGCTGACCTGGGCTACACCGTGCCTCCTCTGGTGGTAGAAGCCGGCCTGGAAGGGGTCTTTCGCCAGGCGGTGAGCCGGGCGGAAGAGGCGTGGGCAAAGGTGGCGGGGTGGAGCCCCCGTGTAGCCGCGTATCTGGTTACCCACGCCCATCGCCGGCGTGTCCTGGCACATATGAACCTGCGGGAGGCGTGGCACCTCTTTCGTCTGCGCACCGGCCCCCAGGCCCACTTCTCCCTGCGAGACGTAATGGAACAAGCCCTCTCCCTGTGCCGGGAGCAGTATCCTGCAATCTTCGCCTGGTTCAAGCGCAGGGAGGGGTAGGAGGTTAGAGGCGGCGCACGGCGGGCAGGGCCAGGGATGCCCCTAGAGCCAGGAGGAGTAAGGACCCGCCCATAACCACCACTGCCCAGGGGCCGGTAATGTAGGTAGCCAGCACCCCGGCGATCAGGCTTCCCAGGGGCACTAGCCCCTGGTCCAGGCTATAAATGCTCATCACACGCCCCCGATACTCGTCGGAGACGACGGTCTGAATGAGGGTATTGTTGCTGGCCATAAAGGTCATCTGGCCGATGCCCACGGTAACCAGCAGGAGGATAGAGAGGGGGAGCCAGCGGGAGAAGCCGAAGAGCACCAGGCCGGTTCCCATCAGGGTTAGCCCCAAAAAGGCTATAAGCCCTTTTCGGCGCACATTGCCCAGGGTGGCCAGCATCAGGGAACCCAGCAATGCCCCCCCGCCCGTGGAACCCAAGAGAAAGCCCAAGCCCTCCGGCCCCATATGGAGCACATCTCGGGCGAAGATAGGCATGAGGCTGTTGGCCGGCATCACCAGCAGGAAGGGAAGGAGGCCGATGACGATAAGGGAGAGGATCTGCTTGTCCCGTCGGACATAGCGCAGGCCCTCCAGGAAAGCACGGTGCATGGGCTGGGGGCGCTCCCCTCCGCCGGGCGGTAGTGGGGTGCGGATGCCCAGAAGGCTCAGCGCAGACCAGACATAGCACCCGCACTGGATAAAGAAGTTGCCCGCCATGCCTACCAGGGCGATGAGCGCCCCGCCCACTGTAGGCCCCAAAATGCGGGTCAGGTTGAAGGCGGCGGAACTGAGAGCGATGGCGTTCATCAGGTCTGCTCGGGGCACGGTGCCCGGCACGGCCGCCTGACGGAGGGTCTGCTGAAAGGAGATTCCGCACCCCATCAGGAAGGCGAAGGTGTAGATGTGCCAGACTTGCACCCACCCCCTGGCCACATCTATGGCGAATAAGAAGGAAACCACTGCCAGGACAGACGCAGTGGTAACCAGAAGGGGGCGGCGGTTCCAGCGGTCGGCAGCAACGCCCGCCAGGGGTGCCATAAGCCACACCGGCAGGGAACGCATGCCGTTGATCAGGCCGAGGTGGATGGCGGAACCGGTGATCTGATAAACCAGCCAGCCCAGGGTAACCTGCTGAATCCACTGGGCGCCCCCGAAAGAGAGGGTGCCCAGCCATAAAAACCGGAAGTCCCTGTGGCGCAGGGAGAGGAAAGTGCGAGATATCCCTTTCGGCGGGGCACCCTCCACCCGTGCGACAGTAGCAGTGTTGTCTAACGCTTTGCCGCCAACTTTATCCATACCGCCAACGCCCCCTATTGTATCCTTGCCCCCCCAGGGGCACAAGGCCCTAATCGTCGTCCTTTTGTCCTTCTCCTGAACCGCTGTGGCGTCTTCCTCCCTTAGACGAGGGCGATAGGGTCTATATCCACGCTCCACCCCTCGGGGATGGGAACCTCTCGCAAGACACCCACGGGGTCCGGTGCCCGCACCAGGATATGCCATCGGTAGTGGCCTTTCTCTCTGGGGGGGTAGGCCGGGGCCGGCCCCACGATGTCTATCTCGCTCAGTCCCCGGGACGCTTGCACCGCCCGGAGAGCCAGGGCGAGGCGCTGGGCTTCCTTCTGAGCACGCAAGGCATTGGTGTGGCGAAAAAGCAGGAGGGCCAGTCGGCGGAAGGGGGGGTCAAGCCACCGCCGGCGGAGGGCGATCTCCTGCTGATAGAAGGCCAGGTAGTCCTGGCGTTGGGCGGAGACGATGGCGTAATGGTCAGGGCGATAGGTTTGCACGATGACACGCCCCGGCTCCTCCCCTCGGCCAGCCCGCCCGGCCACCTGGCAGAGCACCTGAAAGGCCCGCTCCCCGGCGAAGGGGTCGGGCAAAGCGAGGCCTACATCCGCCAGGATAACGCCCACCAGGGCCACCTTGGGCAGGTGCAGGCCCTTGGCCACCATCTGGGTGCCCACCAGCACCTGGGCCTCGCCCCTCTCCAGACGGGTCAAAATATCCCAATGCTCACGGAAATAGCGGGCCACGTCCCGATCCCAGCGCAGAGGGCGCACGCCGAAGCACCGCTCCACTTCCATGGCCACCCTTTGGACGCCGATTCCCAGGTGGCGCAGGTTAGGGCTTCCACACTGGGGGCATTGCTCCGTTGGCCGACGGCGTCGCCCGCAGTGGTGGCACTGTAAGGTAGGGGTAGGCTGGTGGTGTAGGGTGAGGGGAAAATCGCAGGAAGGGCACCGCAGGGTGGCCCCACAGTCCCGGCACTGAACCACGGGAACCGCTCCCCGACGGTTCAGGAACAAGATGGCCTGCAGTCCTTGGGCCAGGGTCTCTCGCATGGCCTGTTCCAGGGCGCGGCTGAAGATACTGCGGTTGCCTGCTTTCAGTTCCTCCCGCATATCCACAACCTCCACTGTGGGGAGGGGACCGGGGCGAGCCTCCCCACGGGGACCGGGGATGATGCGGTAGGGTAGGGCGAGCCATCCCCACTCGCCCCGCTGGGCCTGGAAGGCGGAGGAGACGCTGGGGGTGGCGCTCCCCATAAGCACCACTGCCCCCGTGAGGCGGGCCAGGTGAAGGGCCACCTCCCGGGTGTGGTAACGGGGAGGGGTGTCGCTCTGTTTGTAGGAGGGGTCATGCTCCTCGTCCAGGATGATAAGGCCCAAGTTGGGCATGGGCGCAAAGAGGGCACTGCGGGCACCCATCAACAGGCGCACCTGTCCGTGGCGCACCTGCCACCAGGTGTCAAAGCGCTTCCCCAGGGAAAGCCCACTGTGGAGAAGTCCCAGCCCTTGTGGGAACCGACTCCCGATGCGCTCCACCAGTTGGGGGGTGAGGGATATCTCCGGCACCAGGTAGAGGGCGTTTCTGCCCTGGGAAATGCAGTGCTCCACCGCCCGCAGATACACCTCCGTCTTCCCACTCCCGGTAACGCCGTAAAGGAGAAAGACCCGCTGGGACGACCGACCCTCCAGAGCGTCCCGCACCGCCTCAAAGGCCCTTTGCTGGTCTGGCGTCAGTGGAGGGCCAGGGCGTGGGGAGAAGGCAAGCCCAGCCAGGGGATCGCGCAGGACGGGGGCATATTCCCGTAGAGCAATCCCCTTCTCCAGCAGGCCCTGCACCGCCGATGCCCCGAACTCTTTGCGTGCGAGGGCTACAGGCACGGGGGTATGGGTGCGCAGATATTCCAGTAGGGCGCTCTGGCGAGGGCTCAGGGTGGGTGGAGGGTCTTTCCTCGGGGCCAGGCGAAGGACAGGCACCCTTTTCGGCTGGACGCGGGGGCGCTCTATGCGCCACTCGCTTCTGACCAGCCCCTGGGCCACCAGCCACTTCAGCCCTCTTATTCCCGCACGGCCCATCTTCTCCCGTATCTGCTCTCTCAGAAGGGTTTGAGAGCGGGTCAGCAGGGCTAGCGTCCGCCGGGCCTCTTCAGGGGCGTTGGGAGGGGGTGATACGCCTGTAGGGGCGAAAACCGTATGCACACGCCTGCGGAAACCCGGGGGTAGGCACAGGCTCACGGCGTCCATGAGGGGAGACAAGGTGGTCTCACTGAGCCAACGGGCCAGGGCCAAATACGGTTGGGGGATGAGAGGTTCGGGGTCCACCAGCCCGGCGATAGGGCGTGTGGGGAAGGGGGGAGCCTCTCCCTGCGCCTCTAGGGCGACGCCGAAGGCTAGCCGACTACCTAGAGGCACCCAGACCGCATGCCCTGGCTGCACCTCCAGATGGGCAGGGACCGAATAGGTAAGGAAGCGCCCCGGCTCCAAGGGAGCATCCACCGCTACCGCAACGAACCGCTCCCCGATGCTGGCTCCTTACGGCGAGGGTGTGGGAGGAGCGGGAGGCTCGGCCTCGGCGCGCTCCGCCCCCCGCCGCGCCCCCTCTTTGACGCGGGCTGCCTTCCCGCTCAGTTGACGCAGGTAATACAGGCGGGCACGGCGCACACTGCCTCTGCGCACCACATCAATCCCCGCAATGAGGGGGGAGGCCAGGGGGAATGTGCGCTCAATCCCCGTGCCGTAGGCCATCCGGCGGACGGTGAAGGTAGCGCCGGGGCCGGTTCCCCGCTTCCGTATCACTACCCCTTCAAAGGCCTGCACCCGTTCCCTGTCCCCCTCTTTGATGCGGAAGTGGACCCGCACCGTATCCCCGGGGCGGAAGTCGGGCACACTGGGAGCGCCTTCCAGGCGCACAAGGCGATGGGCATCAGGCATAGGCTAGACCCTTTCTACAGCCTCTCCTCTCCTGCCATGCTAACACGGGGGGGAACCCGGCGCAACGACCGTATAGGGTTGGATTTCGCTAGACTAGACGGCAGCGCAGGGGGAGCACCACCAGGGCGCTGGCGGGGCCGGCCACCACTTCCCCCTTCTGGTTTTCCGCCACCAGTTGGCATTCCACCAGGCC
>BEHZ01000041.1 GCA_002923335.1 bacterium HR23
GTCTCCCGCACCGCCCGCTGAAGGGCAGACGCCACCTCCTGCTCCTGCAGAAGGCGCACCTCCGCCTTGGCTGGGTGCACATTGGCGTCCACCTGCTCTGGGGGGAGGCGGAGGTGCACCACCGCCAGGGGGTGCCTCTCCGGAGGGAGGAGGCCGTGATACGCCTCCTCCAGGGCAAAGGCCAGGGCACGGGCCTGCACTGGGCGTCGGTTCACGATGATACTGATGACCCCCCGATGGGAGCGGTGCAGGTCGGGGGGGCTGATGAGACCCTCTATCTTCAACCCCCGCTCCGCCCGCTCGGCCTGGAAGGAGAGGAGGGCCTGGGCCACCTGGGGGCCATACACCGCTCCCACCGCCTCCCGCAGGTCGCCCGTCCCAGGTGTGGCCAGCACCTGTTTCCCGTCCACCTGCATGAGGAAGCGCACCGAGGGGAAGGCCAGGGCATAGGCACAGACCACCTGCTGGCAGCGGGCGGATTCGGCCGAGGGGGAGCGGAGGAACTTGCGCCGAGCGGGGAAGTTGCGGAAGAGGCCCCGCACCGTAACGGTGGTGCCGGGGCGAGCGCCGGCCGTCTCCCGACGGAGCACTGTCCCCTCCCGCACCTCCACCAGGGTGCCCTGCTCCTCCTCCCGATGGCGGGTGAGGAGGCTCACCCAGGCGACGCTGGCGATGCTGTAGAGGGCCTCCCCCCGAAAGCCCAGGGTGGCGATGGCAGAGAGGTCGGCTTCCGTGGAGAGTTTGCTGGTGGCGTGGCGCTGGAAGAGGAGGGGCACGTCCCCCTGGGGGATGCCCACCCCGTTGTCCGAGACCCGAATGCGCTCCAGCCCCCCGCCCACCACCTCCACCGCCACGTGGGTGGCGCCGGCGTCCAGGGCGTTCTCCACCAGTTCCTTCACCACCGAAGCGGGGCGCTCCACCACCTCCCCGGCGGCGATGCGGGCCGAGACCTCTGGGGGGAGGATGCGGACAGGCACGGCGCTCCTAGGTGGCGGGGCGGCGGAAGGCCTGGTCGGGGCTGTGGCCGTTGGTGGACAGGTCGCAGATAATCTGGTAGACCCGCTCCATCTCCCGGTCGTTGGGGTTGGGCCAGAAATAGGGGCGCACCACAATGCCCCCCAGGGCGGAGACGATCTCCGGGTAGTCGTCTACCACCAGGTCGGGGAAGCGGGGGATTTCTCCCCGCTCCACCATGCGCTGGACGGCCAGGCGATAGTCTTGCAGAGGCTTCTCGTAGACGCCGGCCACCAGGTTGGCCAGGCCGTTGCTCCGCACCTCGCCCCAGCGCACGCCCATGCCCGACCAGATGTGGATGGTATGTCCGTCCTGGCGCAGGCGCTGGAAGACCTCCTGCACCCCCGGACGCAAGGAGCCGTCCATCCCCAGGATGGTGTAGTCCATGTCAAAGAAGATGTGCAGCGGGCGCATCTGCTCCTTTCGCTCTCTTCTGGCTTGCCTCGCTCTTCTTGCCATCATACTGGGCGCAGGCCGGGGGGACAATAGGGGGTCAGGCGGGGGGCTGGGGGCTTTTGCCCAGTTGGGGCACGGGGGGCAGAAGGGCACGGGCCTTGCTCTGCAGTTCGTAGAGTTTGGTGAGGGCCTCCAGGGGGGTAAGGGTGTTGATGTCCAGGGCCAGCAACTCTTGCAGGAGGGCATCGGTGAGGCCGGTGAAGAGGGGCAGTTGCTGGGCCTGGCCGTCCCGGCGGGCCTTGCGCTCCCCTGCGGGGGGGCGCAGGGTAGGAGCCTTCCCCTCCAGCGCCCGCAGGACCTCCCATGCACGGTGCACCACCGGCCGGGGGATGCCTGCCAGTTGGGCCACGTGCACCCCATAACTGCGGTCGGCGCGGCCGGGCACGATGCGGTGCAGGAAGGCCACCCGCCCCTCTTCCTCTTTCACCTGCACCGTGTAGTTGCGCAAACGGGGGAGCACCCCCTCCAAGGCGGTGAGTTCGTGATAGTGGGTGGCGAAGAGGGTCCGACACCCCAGGCGGGGGTGGTTGTGGAGATACTCCAGCACCGCTTGGGCGATGGCCAGGCCGTCGTAGGTGCTGGTGCCCCGCCCCACTTCGTCTAACAGCACCAGGGAGCGGGGGGTGGCGTGGTGGAGGATATGGGCGGTCTCCACCATCTCCACCATGAAGGTGGACTGCCCCTCGGCCAGGTCGTCTTGCAGGCCGATGCGGGTGAAGAGACGGTCCACCAGACCAATGGTCGCCTCCTGGGCAGGGACGAAACTCCCTATCTGGGCCATAAGGACGATAAGGGCGACCTGACGGATGTAGGTGGACTTCCCGCTCATGTTGGGGCCGGTGAGGAGGAGGATCTGGCTCTCCCGGGTGTCCAGGAGGGTATCGTTGGGGACGAAGGCTCCGGGGGGGAGCACCTGCTCCACCACGGGATGCCTCCCCCCCACGATATGGATGGTGGTGGAATCGTTGAGGACGGGGCGCACATAGCCGTTGCGCTGGGCGGCTTCCGCCAGGGACGCCAGGACGTCCAGGTGGGCCACTGCCTGGGCCGACTCCAGGATACGGGGGGCCATCTCGGCTATCTGCCGGCAGACCTGGCGGAAGAGGAAAGGCTCCAGTTCCCCGATACGCTCCTGGGCGTTGAGGATAAGGGCTTCATACTCCTTCAGTTCGGGGGTGATGAAGCGCTCCGCTTCTGTGAGGGTCTGCCGGCGGATGTAGTGGGGAGGCACCTTGGGGAGGTTGGGCTTGCTCACCTCAATGTAGTAGCCGAAGACCTTGTTGTAGCCCACCTTCAGGGAGGCGATGCCTGTGCGCTCCCGCTCCTTCTGCTCCAGGCTGGCCAGCACCTCCCGGGCGTTGCGGGCGGCGTAGCGCAGGTCGTCCAGTTCTGGGGAGAAACCCGCCTTGATCACACCCCCTTCCCCCACGGGGGTGGAAGGCTCCTCCTCTATGGCACGGGCGATGAGGTCCACCACCTCCCGGCAGGGGTGGAGACGGCGAAGCACCTCGGCCAGGGGAGGGGCCTCGCCCACCGCCTCCAGCAGGCGGGGGAGGGCCTCCAGGCTCCGGCGCAGGGCGACCACCTCCCGGGGGAGGGCGACCCCCGCCCGCACCCGGTTCAGCAGGCGCTCCAGGTCGGCCATTTCCTTCAGCACGCCCCGCAGGCGCTCCCGCTCCAGAGGGTGCTGAACCAGCCACTCCACCCCGTCCAGGCGTGCCTGTAGTTCCTGCAGGTCCAGCAATGGCTGGGCCAGCCACCGGCGCAGGAGCCTCCCGCCCATCGGGGTGCGGGTGTAGTCCAGGACCGAGAGGAGGGACGGCCCCGTGCCCTGCCTCCCCCCCTGGAACACCTCCAGGTTGCGGCGGGTGCGCGCATCCAGGGGCATAAAGTGATCGGTGGAGTAGGTGCGCAGGGAGGTAATGAGGGCCAGGAAGTCTTTCTGGGTGCGGGCCAGGTAGGAGAGGATGGCCCCGGCGGAGCGGACGGCCAGGGGGAGGTGGGCGCATCCGAAAGGCTCCAGGGTCAGGACGCCCAGGTGGGCCTTCAGGCGTTCGGTGGCCTCCTCCAGGTCAAAGGCGGAGGCGGGGAGGGGGGTGATGGTGGCGACCCCGGGGGGTGGTGCGGCACCTTCGGGGAGCAGGAGTTCGGCGGGGGCCAGGCGCTCCAGTTCCAGCAGGGCCTGGGGCCAGGGGCACTGGGTAACCGCAAACTCCCCTGTGGAAATGTCGGTGTAGGCCAAGCCCGCCTCGCTCCCGTCCACCACCAGGGCCGAGAGGTAGTTATTAGCCTTCTGTTCCAGCAGGGAAGGCTCAATGAGGGTGCCGGGGGTAACCACCCGCACCACATCCCGCTCCACCAGGCCCCGGGAGGTGGCCGGGTCCGACAGTTGCTCACAGATGGCCACCTTGAAGCCCTTCTTGATCAGGCGGGCCAGGTAGCCCTCCAGGGCGTGGTAGGGGATACCCGCCATGGGGACCCGATGCCCTTTCCCCATCTCCCGGGCGGTAAGGGTGATCTCCAGTTCCCGGGACGTGGTATAGGCGTCCTCCCCGAAGGTCTCGTAGAAGTCCCCCAGGCGGAAGAGGACGATGCAATCGGGGTAGGCCCGCTTGATGCGCTGGTATTGGCGCCAGATGGGGACAGCCTTTTCCTGCTCGCCCACCGCTTCCCTCACCTGTGCTCATTATAGCCAGGTGGGGGGATGCCCCTGGAAGGCGGGGGCGTCTTTTTTAGGGGGTGTGGGCCAACCCATGGCGCAGGATCCACCACTCCAGGCTGTCCTGCAGGGCCAACCAGGACGCCTCAATGATGTTGGTGGAGGCGCCCACGGTGCGCCAGGTGCGCTGGCCGTCGGTGGACTCCATGAGCACCCGCACCGACGCCCCGGTGCCCGAGCCCTGGTCCACCACCCGCACCTTGTAGTCCACGAGGCGCACCCGTTGCAACTGGGGGTAAAAGGCCACCAGGGCCTTGCGGACGGCGTTGTCTAGGGCGTTGACGGGGCCGTTGCCTTCGGCGGCGGTATGGAGGACCTGCCCGTTCACCCGCACCTTGACCGTCGCCTCGGCCAGCAGGTCGCCTCCCTCTTCGGTGGCCCGCCGACGCTTCTCCACCACCACCAGGAAGTCCACCAGGTCAAAGGGGGGGCGGTAGCCGGGCTGACTGCGCCGCACCAGCAGTTCAAAAGAGGCCTCCGCCTCTTCATACTGGAAGCCCTGGGCCTCTTTCCTCTTCACCACCTCCAGGATGCGGCGGGCCAGGGCCTCGTCGGCGGGGATGCCTACTTCGTGCAGTTTGTAGAGCACATTGCCCCGCCCCGCCAACTCGGAGACGATGATACGCTTGCTGTTGCCCACCTTTTCGGGGGGGATGTGCTGGTAACTGGCCTCCACCTTCACCACCGCCGAGGCGTGCAGCCCCCCCTTATGCACGAAGGCGCTATCCCCCACATAGGGTTGGAAGGGGGAGAGGGGGCGGTTCACCACCTCACTCACCCAGCGGGCCAGGCGGGTGAGGTGCGCCAGGGACTCCTCCGGCACCACGGGGATGCCCATCTTCAGTTGGAGGGCAGGGATAAGGGAGATGAGGTTGGCGTTGCCACACCGCTCGCCGTAGCCGTTGATGGTGCCCTGCACCTGCACCACACCCGCCTGCACGGCGGAGAGGGCGCTGGCCACCGCCGTCTCCGTGTCGTTGTGGGTGTGGATGCCCAGGAGGGCGGGCACCTGGGGGCGCACCTCCCGGACAATGGTATAGACCTCGTGGGGGAGGGTTCCACCGTTGGTGTCGCACAGCACCACATACTCGGCTCCCGCTTCGGCCGCCGTTTGCGCACAGCGCAGGGCGTAGGAGGGGTTGGCCTTCCACCCGTCAAAGAAGTGCTCGGCGTCAAAGAAGACCCGCCGGCCCTTACCCCGCAGGTAGGCAATGGAGTCGCGAATCATGGCCAGGTTCTCCTCCAGGGAGGTCTCCAGCACATGGGTCACGTGCAGGTCCCAGGTTTTGCCCACCAGGGTAACCACGGAGGTGCCGGCCTGCAGGAGGGCCTGGATGTTGGGGTCTTGCTCTACGGGGGTATGGGCTTTGCGGGTGGAGCCGAAGGCGGTGATGGTCGCCTGGCGCAGGGGCAGGTGCCGCACTCGTGCGAAATACTCGGCGTCTTTGGGGTTGGAGCCGGGCCACCCCCCTTCAATGTAGGGGATGCCAAAGGCGTCCAGTTGTTGGGTGATGCGCAGTTTATCCTCCACCGAGAGGGCAATGCCTTCCTGCTGGGCGCCATCCCGAAGCGTGGTATCGTAGAGGATAACCTTCTCCATTCTGGCCTCCTTCCGGAAAGAGAAAGCCCGTCCCCGAAGGGACGGGCGCTGCTTGCCCGCGGGACCACCCTTCTTCCCCTGGGGTCGCCAGGGGCACCTCTGTGGGGGTGCCAGCACACCCCCTCCCCGCTAACGGGGGGACACCGTCCACGCCTACTGGGGCCCTTCGGCCCGTTGGGGTGGAGGCTCCGGAGGGATTTTCAGGCAGGGGGAGCGCATCCCCTTCCACCAGAACGGGACTCGCTGGGCGTCCCCGTCTGCCCTACTCGTCTCCATCGTCGCCTTTGGGATGTAGGGTAAGGGGGGCCGGTGCCCCTGTCAAGACCCCTGGCCGTTTCCCCAACGGGCACCCCCTAAGACGCCTCCACCACTATCGGCCCCTGGGCCAGGGGGGGATACCTCCCTGCTTCCAAGCGCAGGGTCCACTCTATGGCGCACCCGTGGGGAAGGGCGCAGGTGGGAGGGGCGTCGGCGGGCACCCATAGGGTAAAGGGCACCCGGCGCTCCTCATAGGCCGGAAGGGAGAGGGCGGGAAGACCCAGCCGGCAGGTGGGGAAGGCCATCCGGCCGAGGGGCACCCTCTCCCAGCGCACCAGTTCCAGGCGCAGGTCCGAGAGGACAAGGGGATGGGAGGCGGTCAGCACCAGAACGCCCTCCAGGTGCTGGCCGGGGCGCACCCTTCGGGGTGCTTCCATGTGCACCCGCACCCCTTCGGGGGAAGGAGTGAGAGGGCCAGGCTCCGGGACAGGCGTTGACGCCACCACACGCAGGGGCACCGTCTCCCAGCGGTCGGGGGCGTGGGAGATGTCCAGGGTTGCCCGCAGGAGGTAGGCCATGTCCACCATCCTACCCCTGGCTGAGGGGGGCGCATCGGGGGGCAGGGGCACCTCCAGACGGAAGGAGGCGGTGCCCGGCCCCAGGGAGCGCTCCAGAGGCAGAACCTGCTGGGTGTGCACCACCCGCTCCTCCGCCCACCGATGCCAGCGCACCGGCCCCTGCCCCCACGCCCCTATCACCCACCGCAAGCGCCCCACTACCTCCACCCGTAGGGCGCGCGCCTGCACCCCCCGGGACAGCGCCAGGTGCACCGTGCAGGGGATGAGTTGCCCGGCGACCACCGGCCCCAGCGGGACGGAGAGGGAAAGGGGCGGGGCTCGCCTAGCCACCGGGGGAACCCTCTTCCTCCACCTGGACGCTGTGCGGCCCCAGGCGCTCCTCCAGTTGGCTGTGGAGGGCCTGGGAGTAGCCTACGGTAACGGAGGGCAGTTCCATCCGCACCACCTTTCCCCCGCTGACCACGTGCAGGAAGACCTTATCGGGGCCGGGGTGCTCCAAGAGGAGTTTGAGCGCCTCCCGCAGACGCTCCTCGTCGGCATCGGCGTCGTCCGTCTCCTGCAGGCGCAGGATAACCCGACGCACCGGAGGGGCCACGGTGGACGCCCCGTTGCGTCCCCGCCGTCCGTTGGCACCGTTGCTCCGGCGGGGCGGTTCGGGCGGGGGCGGAGGGGGAGCAGGGCGGGGGGCCTCCTCTCCCGCGGGGGGCGTCTCGGGCAGGGTATAAGGGCGCACCTCGTCCACCACCACCGACACCTCCTCCTCGCCCCGCTGGCGTAGACGCCCCGCCACCCAGAGGAGGTTTCCTTCCTTCCACAGGTCTCGGGTGGCCTCATACACCGGGGGCCACACCACGACCTCCGTTTGGCCGTCCAGGAGGGCAAGAGAGGCGGTCAGGAAGGGGCGTTTCTCCTTGGTGAAGGATTCCCGCGCGCCGGCCACCTGGCCCACCAGCACCACCTTTTGCCCCGTCATTTCCGGGTCCAGTTGGGAGCGGGAGAGGATGGCATCGGTGCCCGCCAGGGCCTGGGCGAGGGCAGGCAAGGGGTTGTGGGAGAGGGCAACGCCGAGCAGTTCCCGCTCCCAGCGGGCATACTCCTGGGGCGAGGCGGGGGCGTGGGGCAGGTCAAGGGGCGGTAGAGGCACGGCCACCTGCTGCCCGAAGAGGTCAAACATGGTCATCTGCCCCGCCTCCCGCCGGCGGGCCTCCTGGTGGGAGAGGGCCAGGATACGGTCTATCCCCGCCAGGAGGCTTCCTCGCTCACCCAGGCTGTCCAGTGCCCCTGCCTTGACGAGGCTCTCTAGGGTTCGGCGGTTCATCCCCCGCAGGTCGCACCGCCGGCAGAAGTCGGCCAGGTCGCGGAAGCGCCCCCCCTCTTTGCGCCCCTCCAGGATAGGGGCAACGGCGCTCTCCCCCACATTCTTCACCGCCGAGAGGCCAATACGGATGGCCTGTCGGCCGTCGGGCAGGGTCTCCACGGTGAAATACACATCGCTGGTGTTCACATCCGGCGGAAGGATAGGGATGCCCAGGCGTCGGCACTCGTGGATGGCGGCGGCGGTCTTGTCCAGGTCGCCCAGGCGGGTGTTCAGGACGGCGGTCATGAACTCCACGGGGTAGTTGGCCTTGAAGTAGGCCGTCCAGTAGGCCACCAGGGCGTAAGAGACGGCGTGGGCCTTGTTGAAGGCGTAGCCGGCGAAGGGCTCAATGAGGCGGAAAACCGCCTCGGCCTCCTCCCGGCTGTAGCCACGGGCCTGGGCGCCGGCCAGGAAGCGCTCCCGCTCCTTCTCCATGATTTCGGGCACCTTCTTCCCCATGGCCTTGCGCACCACATCCGCCTGGCCCAGGGTATAGCCCGCAAACTGACGGACGATTTGGAGCACCTGCTCCTGATAAACGATAACACCATAGGTCTCCCGCAGGATGTCCTGCAGGTGGGGGTGGGGGTAGCGCACCGGCTCCTGGCCCCAACGGGCCTTGATGTAGGTAGGGATGTGCTCCATGGGGCCGGGGCGGTAGAGGGCGATAAGGGCGGCGATCTCCTTCAGGGAGGCAGGCTTCAGGTCCCGAATACACCGGCGCATGCCGGCACTCTCCAGTTGGAAGAGGTCGGTGGTCTCGCCGGTGGCCAGGAGGGCGTAGGTCTTGGGGTCGTCCAGGGGGAGGGCGTGGAAGTCGATGTGGAGGCCCCGTTGCTGGCGCACCAGGTCCCGGGCCTTTTGGAGGATGGTGAGGTTGGCCAGGCCCAGGAAGTCCATCTTCAGCAGGCCCAGGCGGGCGATAGGCTCCATACTGTATTGGGTCATGGGGATGCCGTGCTCATCCCCTCGCACGGGGCGCTGAAGGGGCACATACTCGGTGAGGGGCTCGCCGGTGATGACCACGCCCGCTGCGTGGGTGCTGACATGGTGCACCACCCCCTCCAGGCGCTTGGCGGTATCCAGCAGGTCCCGGATAACGCTATCCTGGTCGTAGAGGGCCTGTAGTTCGGGCTGGGCCTGGAGGGCCTCCTCCAGGGTGCGGGCACGGGCGGGGATAAGGCGTGCGACTCTGTCCACATCGGCGAAGGTGAGGCCCTTCACCCGCCCCACATCCCGCACTGCTGCACGGGGCCCCATAGTGCCGAAGGTGATGATCTGGGCCACCCGCTCACGCCCGTAACGGCGGACCACGTGCTCCAGCACCTCCCCCCGGCGGTCGTCCTGGAAGTCCATGTCTATGTCGGGCATCTCTTTGCGCTCCTCATTGAGGAAGCGCTCAAAGACGAGGCCGTATTCCAGGGGGTCCACATCGGTAACGCCCAGGCAGTAGAGCACCAGGCTGGCAGCGGCGGAGCCGCGCACCCCGAAGAGGATGCCCCGCTCCCGGGCGAAGCGGGTAATGTCCCACACCACCAGGAAGTAGTCGGCGAAGCGGGTTTTGCGGATGACCTCCAGTTCGTAGGAGAGGCGTTCCTGATAGGCGGGGGGTGGATGAGGGATGCGCCGGTGCAACCCCTCGTGGCAGAGGCGCTCCAGGTAGGCGTAGGCGTCTCCTCCGTCAGGAGTGGGGAAGCGGGGCAGGTGGAGGGCGCCCAGGCCGAGATCGGGGGGCTGGCAGGTATCGGCGATACGCAGGGTGTTCTCCACCGCCTCGGGGAGGTCGGCGAAGAGGTCCGCCATCTCCTGGGGGCTTTTCAGGTAGAAAGAGCCCCCCTCCATCTTCAGGCGCTTGGGGTCGTTGAGGGTGGTGCCCGTATGAATGCAGATGAGGATATCTTGCAAAGGGGCTTCCTCGGGGGTGGTGTAGTGGGAGTCGTTGGTGGCCACCAGGGGGATGCCCATCTCCCGGGCGAGACGCACCAGGACGGGGTTGACCCTCTCCAGGTCGGGGGCACCGGGGTGCCGTTGCAGTTCCAGGTAGTAGTCGTCCCCGAAGACCTCTTTATACCAGCCGGCCACCCGGCGGGCGGACTCCACTCCCCCTTCCAGGACGGCACGGGCCAGTTCCCCGTTGAGGCACCCCGAAAGGCACACCAGCCCCTCCCGATGGCTGGCCAGCAGTTCCCGGTCAATGCGGGGCTTGTAGTGGAAGCCCTCCAGGTGGGCCTTGGTAACCAGTTGGATGAGGTTCTTATAGCCGGCGGTATTCTTGGCCAGGAGGGTCAGGTGGAAGGGGCTTTTCTCGTCGGCCCCACGGCTGTGGCGGGAGCCTTTGGCCACATACACCTCGCACCCAATGATGGGACGCAGGCCGGCCGATTGGCACTCCAGATAGAACTCCACCGCCCCGTAGAGGTTGCCGTGGTCGGTGAGGGCCAGGGCAGGCATGCCCATCTCCCTGGCCCGCCGCACCAGGTCCCGAATGCGGGAGAGGCCGTCCAGCAGGCTGTATTCCGTATGGGTGTGCAGGTGGACAAACATCTCCGTCCACACGCCCGGGGGCCTCGGGGCTTGCCCCGGGCGACGCCCCCTCGGGTGCGCTCCCAAGCCAGGTCTGCCTAGCCCTATTATAGGGAGAGGGAGGGCCAGCGCCTATGGCCGACGACACCCGTAAACAGCCCTTTGGCGCGGTGGAGAGGTGGGCAAGAAAGGGCGTAACCGCCCCGGAGGCCCTCTTGACCCTGCAGGGTGCACCCTTGCAGGGGGGACACCTGCGGGTAGAGGTGGGGCCGCCCAACCGGGTGGGGGCGCACCTCTTCCGGCTGTGGTGGGAAAGCCCTACCGGGGAGGTGGCACGCCCCGCCGTGGTGGAGGGCCTGCACCACCGTGGCCCTTACCCTGCCACCTGCTGGGTGGAGGTGATGGCCCTGCCCCCGGAGGTGCAGACGCCGAGCCACCGCCTCGCCCTGGAGGGGGAGGCGCTGGTAGAGGTCTTCCGCCTCCTGGGGCGTTTGCTCCCCCCGGGAGGGCACATGATGGTGGAGTATGAAGCGCCCCACCGCCAGGCGACCCGCCGGGCGCTGGAGAGGGGAGCGCCCCCTGAGGAAACGCCTTTGGGCCGTCTGCTGGTGCGGGCAGGGTTCACAGGGGGTTTTCGGGACTGGTATTTCGCCGAGGGGTGGACGGAAGGCCCCCGGAAACTGCAGGCGTTTCTGCCCCTTGTTAGCGCACCAGGGCCTCGGGGAAGCGGGTAGGGCGGTAAGGCTCCAAAAGGGGCACGAGGCGTCCCTCTGCTATTTCCTGGGCTACTGTTTGCCCCACCAGCGCCGCCAGGGTAACTGCGCTGTGCATGACCGCCACATATGCCCCCTCCACCCCCGGCACGGGGCCAATAATGGGTAGGCCGTCCTTGGGCATGGGGCGCACCCCAATGCGCAGTTCCTCCACCCGTGCCCCTTGCAAAGCGGGGATGTCCCGCTGGGCCTCGGCCAGCAGGCGGGCCGTCCAGGAGGGGGGTGGGGTGCCCTCGGTCTCCTCGCACACCAGACGGTCGTAGGGGATAGAGCCGATGACAAGACGGCCGTCGGTGGTGGGGTGGGCGTGGTAGTGGCCGGGATACACGGCGGTGTGGAGCAGGCCGGGAACAGGGGAGGTATAGACCACGATGCCGATAGCCCGCTCCACAGGGGGCCGAAAGCCCAGGGGAGCCAGAAGCCCCACAGAAGCAGTGCCCGCCGACACCACTACCCGCTGGGCGGGGAGGAAGCCCTCGCCGGTCAGGACACCCTCCACACGGCCGTTGACGGCGCGTATCTCCTTCACCGAGCACCCCAGACGCACCTGAGCGCCTAGGGCCTGGGCACGGCGCACCAGAGCCCGGGCCAGGAGGTCGGCGTCGGTCCAGCGCTCCTGAGGGAAGTAGAGGATGGGCCCCTCATCGGAGGGAGGGCGCACCGCATGCTCTATCTCCTGGGCCTCCGGGGGGGTAAGGCGCTGAAAGGGATAGCCCAGGCGGGCAAGGTCCTCCGCCATGCGCTCCGCTTCGGCCGCTCCCCCCCAGGAGGCCGGCCAGTGGAGCACGCCTCTGCCGATGCGCACCTCTTGCCCTATCTCCTGCTCCAGGGAGGCGTAGGCGTCAATGGCCAGACGGCTGAAGCGGTGGTAATGGTCGGGGCGCTTGCGTGCCGCGTTGATGAGGCCGAAGGAGGCGGAGGTGGTGTAGGCTCCGGGCGTGTGGCGTTCCAGGAGGGTAACCCGTGCGCCGGCCCGCGCCAGGTGGTAGGCGATGCTGGCGCCGGCCACGCCTGCACCGATAACCAACACATCTGACATAAGGCTCCCTTCGGATAGGGTTTTCTCCATGGTTCCATCGGCTTTTCCCCTCGTCAAGGGCTCGGCCGTGTCTAACCGGCCTCGCAACGGGCAGGGGCTGTTGACCCGTGCACCCTTGATGGGGCATAGTCCCATGCGAGGGGGGTTGAGGCATGCAGGCCGTCGCCTTCTTTGACTTTGACGGGACGCTGTGCACCGGCCAGGTGTGGTCGGGCCTGGGGCGCTGGGCTGACGCCTACCGACGCCGTCGGGCCACCTACAGGTGGTCCCTGCGCCTTCTGCCGGGGCTGTATTGGCCCCTCTATCGTCTCCGCCTCCTGCCCGAGGGGGCCTTCTTCAACGCCTGGGGCAATGGCGTTGCCCGCTTCTTTCGGGGGATGCCCTATGGCGAGGCCCGGTCCATTTGCCAATGGGTGGCCGAGCGCCATCTCCTCCCCACTCTGCGGGGGGATGTGGTGGAGCGCCTCCACGCCCACCAGGCACGGGGGGAAGGGGTCGTCCTGGTCTCCGGAACCCTGCAGGAGGCGGTGGAGGAGGTGGCCCGCCATCTGGGGGTCAGCACCGTGCTGGCCACGCCCCTGCAGGTGCGCAACGGCATCTGCACGGGACGACTGGAAGGGCCGTTCCTCTACGGGCACCTGAAGGCCCAACGGGTGCGTCGCTTCGCCGAGGAGCACAACCCCCCTTTGGACCTCTCCCGGTGCTGGGCATATGCGGACCGTCGGTGGGATATCCCTTTCCTGGAAGCGGTGGGGAGGCCCGTGGCGGTCTATCCCGACCGGGTGCTCCTGGCTTATGCTGAAAGGAAGGGGTGGGAGGTGCTGGGCAGACGGTAGGAAGAGCGAGGCGACGATGTT
>BEHZ01000042.1 GCA_002923335.1 bacterium HR23
TGCTCTCGGTGAAGCAGAACGTCTACATTGAAGCGGCACGGGCTGTGGGCGCCACACGGATGCGCATTATGCTCCTGCATGTGCTCCCCAATGTGGTGGCTCCCTTCCTAATCGTCGCCTCGGTGCAGTTGGGCAACGCCATTCTGCTGGAATCCACCCTCAGTTTCCTCGGCCTGGGGGTTCCCCCGCCCCATTCCTCCTGGGGGCGCATGCTCACCGGCGGCGCCCAGCAGTTTGCCCAGACCGCCCCCTGGCTGGTAGTCTTCCCCGGCGCAGCCATTACCCTGCTGGTGCTGGGCTTCAACCTCTTCGGCGACGCCCTGCGGGATGTGCTGGACCCCAAACTGCGGGGGCGCTAGGGTTTGCGGGGCTTGTTTACCAAGGCGCAGGGGAAGGCCCCTCTCTCGGGGGATGGGGTTTGCTTGACAGAAGGGGGGCCGACTGCTATGATGGGGGCGCAGGTCGCTCGGGGACAGGGCAGAAAGGCCTGGCACGGTTAACAATGCTAGGAGAGGTGGGACGCACATGCGGTTCGAATGGACACCCCAACAGAAGGCCCTCATTGAAGAGGTGCGCCAGTTTATTCGGGAGAATGTAACCCCGGAAGTCCTGCAGGAACTGGAGGAGGAGGGAGCAGAGGGGGGGCGTGGCCCCCTTTATCGGGAACTGCGCCGAAAGATTTACGAGCGGGGTTGGATAGGGATTGCTGTCCCCAAGGAATACGGGGGACAGGGCGGAAGCCGTGTTGACCAGTATCTGGTGGAAGAGGAGTTCGCCCGTGCCGGCATTCCTATAGAGATTACAGGGAGCGGGATACCTGCTATCCTGGCAGCGGGCACCGAGGAGCAGAAGAAATACTTTGTCCCCGGCATCCTGAAGGGGGACATCGTCCTGGCGCTGGGCTTCACCGAGCCCCAGGCGGGGGCCGACCTGGCCGGCCTGCAGTGTCGGGCGGTGCGCGACGGCGACTTCTACATCATCAACGGCCAGAAGATGTTCACCTCCGCCGCCCACTACGCCACCCATATCTACCTGATGGTGCGCACCGACCCCACCGCCGAACGGCACCGGGGCATCTCTATCCTGTTGGTGCCTATGGACACCCCGGGCATCACGGTGCGCCCCCTGTGGACCATCCAGAACAACCCCCGTGCGCCACGGGGCACCACCTACGGCACCGCCCGCACCAACGAGGTCTTCTTTGATAATGTGCGGGTGCCCGTCTCCTGCCGACTGGGGCCGGAGAACCAGGGGTGGTATATCGGGGCAGCGGGCCTCAACCTGGACCGGGTGGGGGCGTGGCGCTACCTCATCTCCGTGAAGCGGGATGAGGACATCGTCAACTGGGTCAAGGCCCATCGGGACAACGGCCACCCGGTCGCCCGTGCCGTCGCCCAGGACCCCGCCATCCGCGACCGCATCGCCGAGTTGTGGATAGAGGCCCAGGTGTGCCGGCTCATGACCCTGCGGAGCATGACCATCGTGGAGCGGGGTGGGAACTTTACCTATGAAGGCTCGGCCGAGAAAGTGTGGGCACCGGAGCACGGCGTCCGCACGACCGAGACCATCGCCCAAATCCTCGGCCCCTACGGCCAATTGATGAACGGCTCCCCCTTCAACATTGAGAAGGGCGTCTTCGCCCACAACCTCCTGGGGGCCTTCCAGTCCGGCATCAACCACGGGAGCGTGCAGGTGATGCGAGACCAGGTGGCCCGCCGGGGCCTGGGCCTGCCCAGAGGCTCCTAAGCCTCGCCCCGTGCCTCCGTATCATCACAGCGAGGGTGAAGTATGGACGTCCTGCCCAACGAGGAAGAGGCAATGCTGAAACAGAGCGCCCGGGAGTTCCTGGAGCGGGAGTGCCCCGTGAGCCTGGTGCGGGCGATGGAGAAGGACGAGAAGGGCTACCCCCCTGACCTGTGGCGCAAAATGGCCGACCTGGGCTGGCTGGGCATGGCCTTTCCGGAGGAATACGGGGGCGCCGGTGCTCCCCTCACGCACGTGGGGCTGGTGATGGAGGAGATAGGGCGTGCCATTGCACCTGTGCCTTTCCACTCCACCATGACCGCCGCCCTGACTGTCGCCAGCGACGGCACCCCCCAGCAGAAGCAGGCCATCCTCCCCGCCGTGGCTCGGGGCGAGATGATCCTCACCTGGGCTTTCCAGGAGGCGGACCCCCGCCTGGTGCCTGAAGCGGTGCAGATGCAGGCGGTGCGCCAGGGCGATGCCTTCCTCCTCACGGGGAGCAAACTCTTCGTGGACAACTTCCACATCGCCGACTACTGCCTGGTGGCCTGCCGCACGGCGCCTCCCTCGCCCCCGTCGGCCGGCCTCTCCCTCTTCCTGGTAGACACCAAATCCCCAGGCATCTCCCTCACCCCCCTCATCACCCTGGCCCGGGACAAGCAGTTCCATGTGACCTTTGACAGGGTAAGGGTGCCGGCAAACAACCTGGTGGGGCCTCTGCACGACGGTTGGCCCGTCATTGAACGGATGCTGGACCGGGGCACCGCCCTGCTGTGTGCCCAGATGCTGGGCGCAGCCCGCAAGGACGCCGAAATGGCGTGGGACTATTCCAAACGGCGCATCGCCTTTGGGCGCCCTATCGGTGCTTTCCAGTCCCTCCAGCACCTTATGGCAGACATGCTCATCTGGCTGGATGGGGTGCAACTCCTCACCTACGAGGCCCTGTGGCGATTGGGGGAAGGCCTCCCGGCCGGTATAGAGGTATCTCAGGCGAAGGCCTTTGCCAACGAGAAGTGCCAGGCAGTGGTGCGCTCTTCCCAGCAGATCCACGGGGGCATTGGCTTCATTGAGGAGTTTCCCCTCCACCTGTGGTATCGGCGGGTGGCAGCGTGGGCCATGCGCCTGGGCACCACTTTTGAGCACCGTGCCCGTATCGCCCGTGCCCTCATAGACAAACCGGGTGAGGTGCGCCTGGGCGTCTCCCTCTCGGTGCCTGCCCCAACCCCCGTGTAAGGGAACCCTATCTGAAAAGGGAGGCTTCCTATGGCTCGGGACCCCGTCTGCGGGAAAGAGATCGATGAGAAGGCGGCCCAGCAGGCCAGCGGGACCACCCTGTTCGGCGCCGCCGAAGTGGATGCCCAGAAGGGCACCCGGATGTTCTATAACGGCCAGTGGTATTACTTCTGCGGCGTAGAGTGCCGAAGTAAGTTCCTGGCCGC
Source organism: bacterium HR23 (assembly GCA_002923335.1). Taxonomy (GTDB): domain Bacteria; phylum Chloroflexota; class Dehalococcoidia; order Lucifugimonadales; family HRBIN23; genus HRBIN23. The sequence continues at coordinate 3,183 of BEHZ01000042.1, forward strand.
CCCACAGGCTTACCTGGAGAAACCCCAGCCGTAAGCCCCTATCGGCCAAGCAGAAGAAATGCAAGGGAGGTGTTGTATGGCACAACGGCGTTGGCCCAGGGTGGAGTATAAAGAAGAGGGCATGCGGGAGGGGATGCAAATTGAAGACATGAACATCCCCGTAGAGGACAAGGTGGCGTTGATCAACGCCCTGGCCGAAACGGGGCTGAAGACCATCGTCATCGGCTCCTTCGTGAGCCCCCGCTACACGCCCCAGATGGCCCGCATTGAGGAGATCGTCTCCCGTATCAAGCCCCCACCTCCGGGGGTGAAGTTCACCGCCCTGGTGGCCCCGGGGCGTTATCAGGAGCAGGCCCGCAAATACAGCCCGCCCCTCACCCTGGAGCGGGAGGTGCCTGCCACCGGGTGCCACATGTGCGATGTCTTCGTTCGCCGCAACTGGAACCGCACCCAAGAGGACGAGATCAACCAGTGGCCCCAGATCGTCGCCCGTGCCCAGGAGGCCGGGGCGAAGCAGGCGGGTATCGGCATCAACGCAGCGTGGGGCTCCAACTTCGTCGGCGAGTTCACCCAGGAACAGCGCATGGCCATGCTGGAGCGCCAGTATCGCCTCTGGGAACAGGCGGGCATCCCGGTAACCCATGTGTTCCTGGGCGACCCCATGAGTTGGAACCGCCCCGATGTGGTGGAGGCCCAGATCTGGGCCATCAAGGAGAAGTGGCCCTCCATCACCCACTTCAACCTCCACCTCCACAACGCCCGGGGCATGGCCCTCACCAGCGCCTTCGCTGCCCTTCGTGTCCTGGACCCCGAGAAAGACACCCTCTCCATCGACGGCACCATCGGCGCCATCGGCGGGTGCCCCTACTGCGGGAACGGGCGGGCCACCGGCCAAATGGCTACCGAAGATGTGATGCACATGCTCCAGGACATGGGCATTGACATGGGGGTGGACCTGGACAAACTGATAGAGTGCGTCTGGATGCTGGAGGAGGTCACTGGGCGCCCGGCCATGGGGCATGTCTCCAAGGCTGGCCCACGGCCCAGCAAGGACCGCCTCTACGACCCCAACGCCCCCTTCATTGAGACCTTTGAGCAGGCCAAGCACTTCCTGAAGGGGCCCAAGGTCTACGAGGGCGGGATCAACCCCTGGCGGGAGCCTATTCGCAGCCCCATGCGCCCCGATACCATGCGGTAAGCCTCAGCGGGAGCCTCCCAAGCCAACACGGACGGGGAAGGAGGGGGCTACCCCTCCTTCCCCGTGATAGGGGGCTGAGGGTATGCCAAACGGCCTCTTGGAAGGTGTTACCGTCTTGGACCTCTCCCAGGGCATCGCCGGCCCCTTCTGCGCCCGCCTCTTGGGGGACTATGGGGCGGAGGTGCTCAAGGTGGAACCCCCCACCGGCGATTACCTGCGCCGGGTCGGCCCCTTCTTCCACGATGACCCGCACCCCGAAAAGTCCCTCTTCTTCCTGGTGCTGAACCTGAACAAGCGGGGCATCACCCTGAACCTGGAGACGGAACTGGGCCGGCGTCTCTTCCTCCAACTGGTGGAGAGGGCGGATGTGGTGGTGGAGAGTTTCCCCCCCGGCTACCTGGCCCGCCTGGGCCTGGACTACCCCCGCCTGGCCCGGCATAATCCCCGCCTGGTGATGACCTCCCTTACCCCCTTCGGGCAGACCGGCCCCTACAGCCCTTTCGCCGGCGAGGAGATTGTCTCCTATGCCATGTCGGGCATTATGGCTATCAGCGGGACGACGGACCGGGAGCCCCTCAAGCACGGGGGCAACCAGGCCCAATACGACGCCGGCCTTCTCAGCGCCGCTGCCACCGCCATCGCCCTCTTCTCCGCCGGCGCCACCGGACAGGGGGAGCACCTGGATGTGTCTATCACCGAGGTGGTCGCCTCCACCCTGGTGGGCAACCAGCCCTACTACGCCTTTATGGGGGGCATCCAGGGCCGACGCCAGCCCAAAGGCACTCTGCTGGCCAACCCCATGCCCTGTAAGGACGGGTGGGTTATCGTCCAGCCGGGGGGCGGAGCCACCTGGGAGGATATCGCCGACTTCCTCGGACGCCCCGACCTGAAGGACCCCAAGTTCTCCACCAATGAGGGGCGACGGGTGCACGGGGAGGAGTTGGACGCCATCCTGCTGGATGCCATCAAAGAGCGGGGGCGGTGGGAACTCTTCCGGGAGGCGGCCAATCGCCGTATCCTCTTCGGCATCGTGCAGGACGCCAAAGACCTGGCGGAGTGTCCCCAACTGGCGTCCCGGGGGTTCTATCGGGAGGTGGAGCATCCCGTCATCGGGCGCGTCAAGGTGCCGGCGGTGCTGTGCAACTTTAGCCTCACCCCTTATACCCTACGCTCCCCTGCCCCCCTCCTGGGTCAGCACAACGCCCAGGTCTACTGCCAGGAGTTGGGTTACTCCCGGGAGGACCTGGTGCGCATGCGCCAACTGGGGGTCATTTAGACACCATGGGAGCAGGCGGGCTTTCTTCTAGGGGATAATAAGGAGGGTGCCCTATGCAACGCCTCCCTTTTCAGGGCGTCCGTGTCCTGGACTCCACCTATGTGTTCGCCCTTCCCTACGCCGGGGGGCTTCTGGCCGACCTGGGGGCGGAGGTCATCAAGATAGAGGGCCCCGGGCGTATTGACGTAACCCGTGGCGGGGCGTGGAGCGGGGCCTTCCCTGAAAATACCCCCGGCGAGGACTGGTGGAACCGCTCCTCTACCTACAACCTCCTGAACCGGGGGAAGAAGTCCCTGACCTTGGACTTGAGCAACCCCAAGGCCCGTGCCCTCTTCGCCGACCTGGTGAAGGTCTCCGATGTAGTGATGGAGAACTATACCCCCCGGGTGATGAAGGGGTGGGGGCTGGACTACCCGAACCTGCGCAAACTGCGCCCCGACATCATTATGGTCTCCAACACGGGCTACGGGCACGGCAACGGCCCCTACTCTAACTACCCCGCCCAGGCCACCACCCAGGAGGCGACCCACGGCCACTGCGCTGTGACGGGCTACATCGGTGGCCCCCCGTCCAAGGCCGGCCAATCCTTCGTGGACTTCCTCGCCTCCTGGACTGCCCTCTTCGGTATCGCCGCCGCCCTGCGCCTGCGCCAGCGCACCGGCCAGGGCCAGTGGATAGATATCGGCATGTATCAGTGTGGGGTGATGTTCCTCTCCGAGTTCCTCATGGACTATATCGCCAACGGGCGGGTGGCCCCCCGTATCGGCAACCGCCACCCCTTCCGTGCCCCCCAGGGCGTCTACCCCGCACGGGGGGAGGACCAGTGGGTCGTCCTTTCGGTGGGCAGTGATGAGCAGTGGCGGGCCCTCTGCGACCTGATGGGCAAGCCCCACCTGGCCCACGACCCCCGCTTCGCCGACTCCCTCTCCCGCCTGAAGAACCACGACGCCCTGGACGAGATCATCCGTGCATGGACGTCCCAGCACGACCGCTATGAACTGATGTATCGCCTGCAAGAGGTGGGTATCCCCGCCGGACCCGTTTTCAACGCCCGGGATATGCATATTGACCCCCACTATCGGGCGAGGGAATTCTTGGAGTATGTGGAGTATCCGCCGGAGCGGGGAATGGGGCGTCGCCCCCTTATCGGACGGCCGTGGAAGGCCAGCGCCACCCCTGCCCGCATTCAAGGCCCTGCCCCTCGCCTGGGGGAGCATAACGAGGCTATCCTGGTGGGCTTGCTGGGCCTCACCCCCGAGGACCTGCAGGAACTGGAGAAGGCGGGCATTATCTCCCAGGTGCCACGGGAGAGCCGTTTGGAGCCCCGGGTGTCCCCCGAGGAGATGGTGCGCAGGGGCATCCTGGCAGAGTGGGACCCCCAATACCGCCAGCGCCTGGGCATATAGTGCCTGTGGGGGCGCCTGGACCGAAAACCCCGTTTTCGGTGTAGCGGCAACTCCTGGGCGCTATGGGTCATGGGGAAAGGAGCGAGATGCGGACCATCGGTTGGGGTATTATCGGCATCGGCCAGCACGCCGACCGCTTCATTGCGCCGGCCATCACCAGGGCCAAAGGGGCACGCCTGGTGGCGGTGGTGAGCCGGGATATGGGCCGTGCCCGTGCCTTCGCCGAGAAGCACGGCGCTCAGGGCGCTTACGACTCTATCCCCGATTTCCTGCGCCACCCCGATTTGGAGGCGGTCTTCATCGCCTCTCCCAACGCCCTCCATAAGGAGCACACTCTCCTCTCCGCCCAGGCGGGCAAGCACGTGCTGGTGGAGAAGCCCATGGCCCTCACCGTGGAGGACTGCTGGGCTATGGTGGAGGAGTGCCAGAGGCGGGGGGTGCAACTGGGGGTAGGCTTCCATGCCCGCCAGCACCCCGCCCACCAGGAGGTGCGCCGTCTCGTCCAGCACGGCGTTTTTGGGGACCTGGTGCTCCTGCAGGGCCAGTGGGCCAGGGGCGTGCGGGGGCAGAAGAGCGTTCCCCCCGCTACCGGCCTGCGGGCCTGGTGGAGCGACCCCGACCTGGCTGGTGGGGGCGCCATTATGGGCATGGGCGTCCACATCATTGACCTGCTCCGCTTCGTTAGCGGGCAGGAAGTTACCGAAGTCGTTGCCATGACCGACGGCCAGTCCGAAGCCAAGCCCCTGGAGGACCTGGCCATTGCCACCCTGGGCTTCTCCGGGGGGGCGTATGGCATGCTGGTGTGCTCCCGCCGTTTGCCCGATTCCCTGAATAACCTGGTGGTGTATGGGGTGAACGGGCGGGCAGTGGGCTATGGCACCGTGGGCACCGCTGTAACCGGCCGGTTAGAAGTGGAGACCCAGCAGGTGCAGACCACCATCGCCTACACGGCGGGGGATATGTATCAGGCGGAGGTGGAGGCCTTCCAGAGGGCCATCCTGGAGGGGGGCGAGCCCCCCGCCACGGGGCTGGACGGCCTGCGGGTCTGCCAGGTTACCGAGGCGATCTTCCGCTCCCAGCGGGAGGGGAGGCGCATCGCACTCTCGCTGGTATAACCCCGCCGGGGGGAGGGGTTAGCCCCCTTCCCGTGGGGGGCCCTGGCGGTATTCGGGGAGGGGGCGGACCGTGTAGCGGGGGCCTGCGGCGGTGAGGGCCTCCACCGCTGCCCGGGCGGTGTCTAGCCAGGTGAAGCAGGGGATGCGTCGCTCCGCCGCCGACCGCCGGATGTAGAAGCCGTCCCGCAGGGGGTCCCGTCCGCCGGAGAGGGTGTTGATGACTGCATCCACCAGGCCCGCCCGTATCACCTCCACCACGCTGGGCTGGTTGGGGGTGCCGTGGGTGAGTTTACTCACGGTGGTAACGGTGGAGATGCCCAGGGAGCGCAAGAAGCGGGCGGTGCCCTCGGTGGCGTAGAAGCCCCAGCCCCGGCGGGCCAGGGCCAGGGCGATGTCGGCCCCCTGGGGCTTGGTGCGGTCCGAGAGGCTCATAAGGATGTTCCCTGTCGGGGGGAGGTTCAGCCCTGCAGCGATAAGGGCCTTGGTGAGGGCGGAGTGGAAGTGGTGGTCTATGCCCATCACCTCCCCCGTGGACTTCATCTCCGGCCCCAGGTAGGTATCGGCCCCGGCCAGTTTGCTCATGCTGAAGACGGGGGCTTTCACCGCCACCAGTTTCATGCGCTTGTAGAGCCCCCCTTGCCATCCCAGGTGGCGCAGTTTCCTGCCCAGCATGGCCTGAACGGCCAGGTGCACTAGGGGCACCCCTGTCGCTTTGCTGATGAAGGGGACGGTGCGGCTCGCACGGGGGTTCACCTCAATAACATACACGGTGGACTTGAAGGCGTTGCCCGGGGGCTGGCTGGGTGTGCGATAAGGGGGGCCTCCCATGACGATGAACTGCACATTCATAAGCCCCACCACCCCCAGTTCCCGCCCGATACGCTGGGTGTAGTCCACCAGGGTGTCCACCTCTTCTTCGGTGAGGGTAACACCGGGGTAAACGGTGATGGCGTCCCCCGAGTGGACGCCCGCCCGCTCTATGTGCTCCATGACCCCCGGGATGAGCACCTCCTCCCCGTCGCACACCGCATCTACCTCGCACTCCTTCCCCTCCAGGTATTTGTCCACCAGCAGGGGCTTGCCGGGGGAGACCTCCAGGGCGGAGCGGGCATACTGCTCCAGTTCCTCCGGGGTGTGCACGATCTCCATGGCCCGCCCCCCCAGGACATAACTGGGGCGGACCAGGACGGGGTAGCCAATCTGCTCCGCCACCTCCAGGGCTTCCCGCACCGAGAGGACGGCTGCGCCCGGAGGCTGGGGAATGCCCAGGCTGGCCAGGAAGTCCTCCCACTTGCGTCGGTCCGAGGCGATGTCTATAGCACGGGCCGAGGAGCCCAGGATAGGCAGGCCCGCCCGGTCTATCCCCTGGGAGAGGTTGATGGCGGTCTGCCCTCCGAACTGCACTACGGTGGGCGGGGGGCCTTCCTCGGCCCCCTCGTTCTCCAGCAGGTCCAGCACCCCCTCCTCGTCCAGCACCTCAAAATACAGCCGGTCCGAGGTGTCAAAGTCGGTGGAGACGGTCTCGGGGTTGGAGTTGACCATAAGGGCCTTCCAGCCCGCCTCCTGGAGCGCCCATGCAGAGTGGACGGAGCAGTAGTCGAACTCTATGCCCTGGCCAATGCGGATGGGGCCGGAGCCGATAACCACGGCTTTGGGGCCGGGGAGGGGTGGAGCCTCGTTCTCCTCTTCGTAGGTGGAATAGAAGTAGGGGGTAACCGCCTCAAACTCGGCGGCACAGGTGTCCACCATCTTGTAGACGGGGCGGATGCCCCACTGCCGACGCAGAGCCCGCACCCGCTCCGGGAGGCCCTGGGCATGGCCGAAGGAGGCGATGGCGCTATCGGAGAAGCCCATCCGTTTGGCCTCCCGCAGGAGGGAGGGGGAGAGTTCCTCCTGCAGGAGACGGCGCTCCATGCCCACGATGCGGGCGATGGCACGGGTGAACCAGGGGTCAATAAGGGAGATGCGGGAGACCTCCTCGGGGGTTGCGCCCCGGCGCAGGGCGGCGGCGATGGCCCACAGGCGCAGGTCGTGGGGTGGGAAGAGGGGAATCTCCCGCCAATCCTTGATCCCCCGCCATGAGGGTGCTTCCCACTGGAGGGTGCGGGCCTGCTGTTCCAGCCCCCGCACCGCCTTCTGCAGGGCCGATTCAAAGGTGCGGTCTATGGCCATCACCTCGCCGGTGGACTTCATCTGGGTGGTGAGGGTGCGGTCGGCGTAGGGGAACTTGTCAAAGGGCCAGCGGGGGATTTTCACCACGCAGTAGTCCAGGGCCGGCTCAAAGCAGGCCAGGGTCTTGCGGGTAACGGCGTTGGGGATGTCGTCCAGGCGCTTGCCAATGGCGATCTTGGCTGCCACCCGTGCGATGGGATAGCCGGTGGCCTTGGAGGCCAGGGCGCTGGAACGGCTCACCCGGGGGTTGACCTCTATCACATAGTAGTCCAGGGGGGATGTGGGGCGTGCCCTTTCGGGGAGGGCCTCTGCCACAAGAGGATGGGGGGCGAGAGCGAACTGGATGTTGCACCCCCCTTCTATCCCCAGGGCACGGATGATTCTCAGGGCGGAGGAGCGCAGGAGTTGGTATTCCTTGTCCGAGAGGGTTTGGGAAGGGGCCACCACGATGGATTCCCCCGTGTGCACGCCCATAGGGTCCAGGTTTTCCATATTGCAGACGGTGATGCAGTTGTCGGCCCCGTCCCGCATCACCTCGTATTCAATCTCTTTCCACCCCTCAATGGAGCGCTCCAGGAGCACCTGGTGGACGGGGCTGGCGTGCAGACCCCGCAGGACCACCTCCTCCAAGTCCTCCCAACGGCGGACAACGCCTCCGCCCGTTCCTCCCAGGGTGTAGGCGGGGCGCACCACCAGGGGGAGGCCCACCTCCTCGGCGAACCGCCGGGCCTCCTGGAGGGAGGTAACGGTGGCGTTGGGGGGCTGAGGCTCTCCTATCTCCCTCAGGAGTTGGCGGAAGAGTTCCCGGTCCTCGGCCCGTTTGATAGCCATGAGGGGGGTGCCCAGGAGGCGCACATTGTAGCGGTCCAGGATGCCCTTCTCCGCCAGTTCCACCGCCAGATTCAGCCCTGTCTGCCCCCCCAAGGTGGGCAGAAGCCCGTCGGGGCGCTCCCGGGCGATGATGCGCTCCACCACCTCCACCGTCAACGGCTCTATGTAGACGATGTCGGCGATCTCCTCGTCGGTCATAATGGTGGCGGGGTTGGAGTTCACCAGGACGGTGATGACCCCTTCCTCACGGAGGGCCCGGCAGGCCTGGGTGCCGGCGTAGTCAAACTCGGCCGCCTGGCCGATAACAATAGGGCCGGAGCCGATGACCAGGACCTTGGAGGGTTTGACAGTGCTCATGGCTTCCCCTGTGGTATCCTCATGCTAGTATGGAAAAGGACGCCCGCTTCTGGTTTGACCAGGTAGAGTATGAGATGGAGACGGCGCGGGCTATGCTCCGTAGCCGGCGGTATCGGTATGTGGTGTTCTGCTGCCACCTGGCTATTGAGAAGACCCTGAAGGGGCTGGTGGCCGCCGCCACCGGCACCACTCCTCCACGCACCCACGACCTGGGGCGGTTGGCCGAACTGGCCGACCTGGTGCTCCCGGTGGCATACGGGCGCTTTTTAGATGAACTGACCACCCTTGCCCTGGAGGCCCGATACCCGGTGCTGGGCCTCCCTTTTCCCCGCAAAAAGGCGAGGGAAGTGCTGGAGCAGACGGAGCAGGTGCTGGCATGGCTGAAGCAACAGCGGACATCCAAAGGGTAGTGCGGGAGTTGGTAGAGAGGCTGGAGCGGGCCGGCTCCCTGCGGGTGGAGAGGGTGGTGCTCTTCGGCTCCTATGCACGAGGTCGCCCCCGCCGGGGGAGCGACATAGACCTGCTGGTCCTCTCCCCTGGCTTCGGGCGGATGAGCCTCTGGAAGCGCATCCGGCTGGTGGCGCAGGTGAAGGGGGAGTGCGACCGTCGCCTGGAGGTGCTGACCTGCACCCCCGCCGAGTGGAAGGGGGCAGGCCCCGCCAGTTTCCTGGAGCACATCAAGCGCACAGGCGTTGTGGTGTATGAGGCCCGCTAGCCTCAGGAGTCTCCTTTCTTTGCGCCACGGCATCGTCGGCCTCGGCTCCCTGCGGTTATAGGGCGCTACGGGTGCGCACCATCTCCACGAAACGGTCAAAGAGATACTCGTTGTCCCGTGGGCCGGGGGATGCCTCCGAGTGGTATTGGATGGTGAGGAGGGGGAGGGAGCGGTGGCGCATCCCCTCCACGGTGCCGTCGTTCAGGTTGATGTGGCTCACCTCCAGGTCGGGGGGTAGGGAGTCGGCGTCCACCGCATAGCCATGGTTCTGGGCGGTGATATACACCCGCCCCGTGGCCAGGTCGCGCACGGGGTGGTTGCCCCCCCGGTGGCCGAACCTGAGTTTGTAGGTGCGTCCGCCGAAGGCTCGGGCGAGGACCTGGTGCCCCAGGCAGATGCCCAGGATGGGCACCCGCCCCACCAGACCTCGGGCGGTGGCCACAACCCCCTCCAGCAGGGCAGGGTCGCCGGGGCCGGGGGAGAAGACCACCCCATCAGGGCGCAGGGCCAGCACCTGCTCCGCCGTGAAGGTGGAGGGCACCACCGTTACCCGGCACCGCCGGCGGTTCAGCAGGCGCATGATGTTGTATTTCAGGCCACAGTCGAAGGCGACGATGTGCCACCGCTCGGCCCCCTGGGGGGGCCAGGGGTAAGGCTCCCGGATGGTAACCTGTTGGACGAAATCCA
>BEHZ01000043.1 GCA_002923335.1 bacterium HR23
CCCTCCCTTCACCTCCCCCTCCCGAAGGGCCCTTACCCCCAGCCGTGCGTCGGGGGCATAGGCGGGCCCCACCGAAAGCCCCACGATCCACAAAAGCCTCCTCCCCCTCTCCCATCGCACCAGAAGGCAAAGCCGGCTATGGCTCCGCATCCTCCTCTCCTCCCTCCCCCTCATCCACCGCAGGAGGGTGCCCTTCCGCCGGTAGGGAAGGCCCGTGCTGTCCAGCAGGAGGAAGAAAGGGCCCCCTTCCCCCTCCCCCAGGGCGGACTCCAGCCGAGCCTTCAGGGCCTGAAGGAGGGAGGAGAGGAGGTCTTGGGAGAGGTGCCTTTGGGCGTAGGCCTGCAGGGCCTGGAAGGAGGGGAAGGGGAGATCCGGGCGAAGGGCCCTGGCCCAGGCCACTGTGCGTCGGTAGGGGAGGTGGTAGAAGGCCCGCAAGAGCAGGAGGGCCAGGTGCCGAGGAGGGGGGTAGGTGAAGGGCCTCCCCCTTCTCCTTGGGACGGGGGGAAGGCCCCTCTGGACCTCCTGGGCCAGGGAAAGGCAGGTCCCGAGCACTTCCGCGGGTATGGGCTCTCTCCTGCGCATGACACCCTCACCCCCCTCTCGCGCCACCAGCCTACCACGCTCCCTTTGTAAGACAAGCCCTGCTTTCGTTGACACCCCTTTGCCCCCTCTGGTAGCCTGAGGTTACTGGCTCTTTTGGGCCCCGCCGGCCGGGGGAGGAGGCTCCGAACACATGGAGTATCGGGAGGCAGTGCACTACCTTCTGGGGCTGGCCGACTGGGAGCGCATGATGGCGCCCTCCGGACAGCGCCCCCGCTACGACCTGGGGCGTATGGAGGTGCTGGTGGAACGCCTCGGCTCCCCGCATCGGGTCATCCCCGCTGTGCATATCACAGGGAGCAAGGGAAAGGGCAGCACCTCGGCCATGCTGGCCAGCATCCTGACCTCCGCGGGGTATAAGGTGGGCCTTTACACCTCTCCCCATCTGCACACTTTCTGCGAGCGCATCCGCTTCGGCCTGGAACCTGTCTCCCCGCAAACCTTTGCGCGCTTGGTGGACACGGTGCGTCCTATCGCCGACACCCTCACCCAGGAGGGCACCTGGGGGCGGGTAACGACCTTTGAGTTCCTCACCGCCATGGCCTTCGTGGGCTTCCGGGATGCGGGATGCCACTTCCAGGTGCTGGAGGTGGGGCTGGGGGGCACCCTGGACGCCACGAATGTGATCCCCCCTCCCCTGGTGAGCGTGATCACCTCCATTAGCCTGGACCATACCCATAACCTGGGCAACAGCGTGGCCCAGATAGCCCGGGACAAGGCGGGTATCATCAAGACGGGGGGGCAGGCGGTTACCGCACCCCAGGCCGAGCCAGCCCTGGAGGAAATTCGCCAGCGGGCCAGGGTGGTGGGTGCCTCCCTCGTGGAGGTGGCGCAGGCGTATCGCTGGCGAAGGGGGCCATGGAGCCTTGAAGGTCAGCACTTCACCATTGACGGCCCCCAGGGTCGCCTGGAGGCGTGGATGCCTCTCCTGGGGGAATACCAACTGGAGAACGCTGCCTGTGCCCTGGCGGCAGTAGATATCCTGCGCCGGCAGGGCGTTGCCCTCCCTGAGGAGGCGGTGCGAGAGGGCTTCCGCCGTGTCCGATGGCCTGCCCGTTTGGAGGTGCTTCGGCGCCGTCCCCTGGTGGTGGCCGACGGCGCCCATAATCCCTACTCGGTGGCCCGCCTCTGCGAAGCGGTGCGGGATTACCTGGCCCCCCGACGGGTGCTTCTGGTCTTTGGGGCGTCCTCGGACAAGGACATCCCCGGTATGGCCGAGGCCCTGGTGCCCATGGCGCCCAAGGTCTTTGTGGCCCGCTCCCGGCATCCCCGCTCTGCCTCGGTGGAGCGTGTCGCCTTGGCGCTGGCGCAGTGTGGCCTGGAGGCGGTGCCCTGCGGGGGTGTGCTGGACGCCCTCCAGCAGGCCCTGTCCAACGCCCAGGAGGGCGACCTGGTGTTGGCGGCGGGCTCCCTGTTCGTAGCAGGCGAGGTGCGGGAGGCTCTGCTGGGTATCACTCCAGAGACATATCCCGAAATTCCGCAGGTTGTGCTGAAACCTGTCGCACCATGAGGATAGGCTATGGAGAGACGACGGCGTGTAGTGATAACCGGCATGGGGGCCATGACCCCCCTGGGGCAGTCGGTGCGGGCCTTTTGGGAGGGGCTGGTGGCGGGCAAGTCAGGGGTTGGGCCTATTACCCTGTGCGACGCCTCCGAGTTTCCCTGCAGAATTGCAGGGGAGGTGAAGGGCTTCACCCCCGAAGACCATATGGACCGCCGGGAGGCACGGCGCATGGCCCGCTTTAGCCAGTTGGCGGTGGCGGCTGCCTACCAGGCGGTGAAGGATGCGGGGCTGGACTTCAGCAAGGAGGATACCACCCGTTGCGGGGTGCTGTTGGGCAATGGCAACGGGGGCTTCCCCACCACGGAGGAGCAGTGCCGTGTCCTGGTGGCCAAGGGGGGGATGCGGGTGTCGCCCTTCTTTATCCCCATGATTTTGCCCAATATGGCGGCGGCCAATGTGAGCCGGCTCCTGGGCCTCCGGGGCTACACAGGCACCTGCATCACCGCCTGCGCTGCGTCCACCCAGGCTATCGGCGAGGCGGCCGAGGTGATCCGCCAGGGGCGGGCGGATGTGATGCTCACCGGGGGCACCGAGGCGAGGATTAGCCCCCTGGGCCTGGCGGGCTTCTGTGTGATGAAGGCCCTCAGCTCTCGCAACGAAGAACCGGAGAAGGCGAGCCGTCCCTTTGACGCTCAGCGGGACGGCTTTGTGCCCGCCGAAGGCTCGGCCATCCTGGTGTTGGAGTCCGAGGAGCACGCCCTCCGAAGGGGGGCACGGATTCTGGCGGAGGTGGCCGGCTACGGGGTAACCTCTGATGCCTATCACCTGGTGCACCCCGATGAGCAGGGGGAGGGGGCTGCCGGGGCCATGCAACTGGCGCTGGCCGATGCGGGGGTAGCCCCTACCGAGGTGGACTACATCAACGCCCACGGCACATCCACCCCTCTCAACGACGCCATAGAGACGCTAGCCATCAAGAAGGTCTTTGGGGAGTATGCCTACAAGGTGCCTATCAGTTCCACGAAGTCTATGGTGGGGCACGGGCTGGGGGCGTCGGGGGCGCTGGAGGCGGTGGCGTGTGTGCAAACCATCCTCACGGGGATCATTCACCCCACCATTAATCTGGAGTTCCCCGACCCGGCCTGCGACCTTGACTACGTGCCCAACATCGCCCGTCGGAAGGAGGTGCGGGTGGTGTTGTCCAACTCCTTCGGGTTCGGCGGGCAGAACGCCTGCGTGGTGTTTCGGCGCTACGAAGGGTAGCGCTCTGGACGCCGTCCAGCGGGACGCCTAGGCGGGGGAAGGGGCTGTCAGCATCTCCCCCAGGATATGCTCCAGCGCCATGCTATGGCTACAGGTTTGGTGGCGACGGAAGAAGGGGCAGGTGCAGTCCCAACGGCCGGCGTCGTAGGTAACGGTGTAGGTGTTGTGTTCCCCTCGGAAGGTGACGGTGAAGCGCTGGAAGGTTACCCTGTTGCGCTCCTGGGCGTAGAGGCGAGCCTTTTCTATCTTACTGATGAGGCTAGAGTGCATTCTGTCTCCTTTGTGCGGTGTAGAGCGCCTCTCCCCTGTTTATCCTACCCCCGCCGAGGGAAGGGGTCAACAGGAGTAGGGCGTTCCTCACGGGCCACCCCACAGAAAACTTCCGTTCCCCGCCTGGAAGGCGGGGAAGCCCTTGGACCTCCAAGGCGGTAAGCGGTCTCTGGTTTCATTTGCAGTAAAGAGATGGCTACACCACACCAAGGGTGCGCAGGTAGGCCAGTTCCTGGGGGGTAAGGCCCAGTTCTTGGCAATAAACCTCTTGGTTGTGTTCCCCGAGAAGAGGGGGGCGCAGGCGCACCGTGGGGGGCGTGGCGCTCATCCGGGGCACCAGTCCGGGATACAGCACCTCTCGCCCCAGTTCCGGATGGAAAACGGGGATGAAGAAGTTACGCTCCGTCAAGTGGCGGTTGTGGACTAGGTCTTGCATGTTGCTGATGGGATAGAGGATAATGCGCCGTTTCAGCGCCCCCTCCCAGAGTTCCTCTTTCGTTTTCCCCCGAAAGAACTCGGCGATGGGAGCCTGGAGGAGGTCTATCTCCTCCTGGGGGACGAGGCGCATATCCTGCGTCTCAAAGTCAAAGAGGGAGAGGTAATCGGGCGAGGCGCCTTCCTCCTCCATCCAGCGCACCAGATTGCGGGTGGACTCGCCCCCCACCCTTCCGCCGCCGATGGCAAAGCAGACATAGCCATCCTTGCACTCCCAGTTGAGGCGCAGGCGAGTGCCGGAGGCACCCCCCGCTCGCTCCGCCCCCTGCCGGGTGATGTTCACCCGGTTCAGGTCCCAGGTAACCGTGGCGTTCATCAGGGACCACACCACTGCCTGTTGTGCGGAGACATCTACCTGCTGGCCTTGCCCGGAGCGGTGGCGCTCCCACAGGGCGATGAGGGTGCCCACCACCGCCTCTCCCGCCGCGTGCAGATAGGCCTGGGGGAAACCAATGCGCAAAGGGGGGCGGTCCGGGTCGCCGGTGATGAACATGAGGCCCCCCATGGCCTGGAGGACAATATCGGGGGCCTGGTAGCGAGCATAGGGGCCATCCTGTCCGAAGCCGGTGATGCGGGTGTAAATCAGGCGGGGGTTGATGGCGGAGAGGTTGGTATAGCCGAGGCCCCAGCGCTCCATTGTCCCCGGCGGGTAGGATTCCAGCAGGATATCGGCCTTGGCGACTAATCGCTTCAGCAGAGCCTGGCCGTCGGCGGTGGAGATGTCCAGGGTGAGGCCCCGCTTGTTGAGATTGTAGAACCAGAAGGTCAGGCTCCGGTCGGGGTGTGGCTCCTGACCGTAGAAAGGAGGGCGACGCCGGGCGGGGTCGCCCTGGGGCGGTTCTACTTTGAGGACATCTGCTCCCATATCCCCCAGGAGGCGGCCGCAGAGGCTCGCGTGCTCCTGGGTCAGGTCTATCACACGGTAGGGTGCCAGGGGCAGGTGGTCTGCCATCCCTTCCTCCCCGGTTCGGCTTTATAGTGGGGCCTGACGCACGGGCTGTCAAGGGTTGTGCTGGGCGTCCCTCCGAACGACGCCCGCATCGCCGTTTTTGCGAGCATGTCATCCTCTTTATTCGGGACTTCTTGCCCAGGTCTTTTGGCCCTTGTCAAGGAGCCCGCGACTGCCCTATTTTCTCCTGGGAAGGCGACTGGTGCAGTCCCCTTTGGTGCTACGGGAGGTGGGTATGCAGGAGCGGGAGCCTCTCTGGCAGCGGCTGGTGGACAACATCTGGTTCTGGCTGGTGGTGAGCAACCTCTTCTTCTTCCTTGTCTACCTGCTGTGGGGCTGGGTGAACATCTGGAGCATCCCGGCCCGGTAAGGAGGGGGATATGGTAACAGCACCGGAGCGGGTGTGGTGGCGTGTTCCCGTCAGCCGTGCGGAGATGGTTTGGATTGTCCTGGCCTTCCTTCTGGTGATGGTGTTCTTCTCCCTGTGGATGGCCCTGTGGCATGGGATAGGCCGGCAGAATGCCACAGGCGCCGCCTACAAGGTGGCGCCCCAGACCTACCGGGAAGAGGTGTTCGCTTTCGCACGGCAGTGGAAGGTAGGGGAGGAGAACGGTATCCCGGTGGTGGCACCCCCGCCGGGCAGTCATGTGTATCTCCTGGCCCAGCGCTTCTCCTGGTATCCCATCCTGAAACTGAAGGCGGGGGAGACCTACCACCTGCACATGGCCTCTACGGATGTTTTGCACGGCTTCTCCCTTTCCCCACACCAGTGGGCCATCCAACTCTACCCCGGTTACGAGTGGGTGATGTCTTTTACGCCCGATAAACCGGGGACTTACCACATCATTTGCAACGATTTCTGCGGTTTGGGCCACCAGACGATGCTGGGGAAAATCATCGTGGAGGGGTGAGGCATGGCAAGCGCGTCGGCATCTGCAGGCTATCGGGTCTGCCCTGTTACAGGGCTGAAGGTTTTTCTCCCCACGGAACGGCTTATCCAGGCGGTGGCGGTCTCGGCGGTGGTAGCCCTGCTCATCGGGGGGATTGCGGCTCTCTTCGTGGTGCTGAACCGCTGGCTGGGGCCGGATGTGGTGGCCCCCTCCCGCTTCTACATGTGGATAGCCCTCCACGGCTGGAACATGCTGGTCTTCTGGATTGTGCTCTTTGAGGTGGCGTTGTTGTATTTCGCGTCTTCGGTCTTGCTGAGCACCCGGTTGGTATGGCCCCGCCTGGCGTGGGTGTCGCTGGGGCTGATGGTGGTGGGCGTGGCGCTGACCGATGTGGCGGTGGTGCGCACCCCCCAGAACTACCTCTCTTTTCAGCCTTATGTGCCTCTGCAGGGGACGCCCGATTTCTACCTCGGGCCTATCCTCTTTACGGTGGGTTCCCTCTCGGCGCTGGCGGTCTTCTTCGCCACCATCTATACCGCCCAGAAGGAGAAGGTGGTGGGGCGCTCCCTGCCCCTGGTGGTCTATGGGGCGGCGGTGGCAGCCATCATCGCTGTGGCGACGCTGGTGGTGGGGGCCATGGCCTTCATCCCCGCTTTCCTCTGGTCCCTGGGGTTGGTGGGGAGCGTGGACGCCTTCTGGTGGAAACTGACTTACTGGGGATTTGGCCATCCCGCCCAGCAGATTAACCTCGCTGCGATGATCACCGTCTGGTATTTCCTGGCTTACATAACGGTGGGTGGGGTAACGCCCAGCGAGAAGGTTTCCCGTCTGGCCTTTGTATGCTACCTGGTGGCCATCAACCTGGGCTCGGCTCACCACCTGCAGACGGAGGCCAGTGGGGCCTTGTCGGTGCCTTGGAAGTGGATCAACACCGGGTATCTGGTGCACCTGGCGGTGTTGGGGAGCATGATCCACGCCTTCGCCGTCCCCGCTGCCATAGAAATCGGCCAGCGTTTGCGGGGGCACGGGCAGGGATGGTTCCGCTGGCTTATCAAGGCCCCCTGGGGGAACCCGGCTTTCTCTAGCCTGGTGCTCTCCATAGCCCTCTTCGGTTTTCTGGGAGGCACCAGCGGGGTGATTTACGGGACGGAACAGCCCAACCTACTGTGGCATAACACCCTGGCGGTCGTTGGGCATTTCAAAGGGACGGTGGTGCTGGGGACAACGCTGGCCTTTATGGGCGTTACCTGGTATGTGCTCCCGCTGATTTTCCGCCGACAGGTGGTCGGGAGGCCGTTGGCGGTGGTGCAACCCTGGCTGTTCGGCGTTGGCATGGCCCTGCTGGCGGTGGCCTTTATGAAACTGGGGGTGGCCGATGGCGTGCCCCGCAAGCAGGGGGACATCTTCCTCTTTGGCGGAAGCGCTTTTGCCTTCCCCTACCCGGCCCACGTATGGGCGTGGATGGCGGTGGCGGGCATCGGGGGTCTGCTGGGGGTGCTGGGTGGGGCCATCTTTGTGGGGCTGGTGGTGGGGACGGTGCTCATGGGCAAGCGCCTCTCGGAGGCGGAACTGAAGGGGGGTTACGGCTTGCCGGGTGCGGTGCCCGCCCCCGTGGGTGGGGCGGTGCACAGCCTCCCCGTGCCCAAAGGCACGCTGGTGTTGACCATCATCTTCTGGCTCTTCTTCCTGGCCATGTATCTGCGGGCCTTCGCCCAACTCTCCTCTACCTGGCCCCTGGGACACTAGGCTGGCCTAGCCCATCACCTGGCGCCCCTCAAAGGCCCGCTGGAGGGTGAGGGCGTCGGCGTATTCTACCTCTGCCCCGATGGGGAGGCCCCGGGCCAGACGAGTGATGCGGATCCCCAGGGGCGCCAGGAGGCGGTGCAGATACATAGCGGTTGCCTCCCCTTCCAGGGTAGGGTTGGTGGCCAAGATGACCTCCTGCACTCGGCTATCCTTCAAGCGCTCCAGCAGTTCCCGTATCTTCAGGTCCTCCGGCCCGATGCCCTCCAGGGGGGAGAGGGCGCCATGGAGGACGTGGTAGAGGCCCTTGTAGACGCCAGAGCGCTCCAGGGCCAGCACATCCAAGGGTTGCTCTACCACGCAGAGGATAGACGTGTCTCGTCGGGGGTCGGTGCAGAGGGCGCAGGGGTCCCGGTCGGCCAGGTTCTGGCAGAGGGAGCAGAGGCGCACCTGCTCCTTCACGGCGAGGATGGCCTCGGCCAGGGCACGGGCCTCCGGGGTGGGCAAGCGGATGATGTGGTAGGCCAGGCGTTGAGCGGTCTTGGGGCCGACGCCTGGGAGTTTGTTGAGTTCCTGGATGAGGCGTGCGATGGGTTGCGGGGTGGCGGTTGTCATACCACAGTCCTATAGTCCGGGTATTTTCAGCCCCCCTGTTACCTGGCTAATGCGCTGGGAGGCCATCTCCTCGGCCTTCTGCAGGCCCTCGTTCACCGCTGCCTGCACCATCTCCTCCAGCATGGTGGGGTCCTGGGGGTCTATGGCCGAGGGGTCTATGGTAACCTTCTGGAGGCGCAGTTTTCCCGTGACCACCACCTTCACCGCTCCACCCCCGGCCGATGCCTCTACCGTGGCGGTTTCCAGTTCCTGCTGGACCTTCAGCAGGCGGGCCTGCATCTGTTGTAACTGCTTGAGCATATTGCGGTTCACGGCGTCTCCTCCTTTGCCTGGTCGGGGGATATGGGTTGTTCCCCCACAATGCGCCCGCCCAACTGCAGAGCGGTGCGCACCAGGTGGCCCTGGGGCTTGAGGGGCTGGGTGCTATCGGTTTCGCTCAACTCCAGTCGGATGCTGTAGGGGCGTCCAAAGATACGGGCCACCGCCTCCTCCAGGGCGGACTTGCTGTTGGGGTGCTCCAGTTCATCCTGGAGCCGCTCCCAATGGGTGCGATGGCGGAAGTAAATGGTCAAGGTATCCCCCTCCAGGGTATAGCGTTCGTAGCCCCGCAGGAGCGGGCCGAGGGGGAAGCGCTTGTTCCGCACCCGTTCCAGTGCCCGGCATAGTTCCCGCCAGCGGGGGTCGGCACGCTCCGCGGAGGGGGACTGGGATGGTGGGGGAGGGGGAGGTGGGCGGGGCGTGGGGCGCATTGGGGCCGGGGGTTGGGCGGGGGGCGTTGAAGCGCGAGGAGTGGGGGACGCACTCCCGGCCGGCACGGCGGAGCCCTCGGCCAGGGCCTCCACCACCGCCAGTTCCAAAGGGAGGGAGGAGAAGGCATCCCCCCGGAAGGTAACGCTCCCCAGGGCCCGCACCGCCCCCAGCACTCCCTCCCACGGCCACGACGCCGAAAGGGCCTTCAAAGCGTCCAGAGCATCGGGGGGCACCTCCTCGGCGGGTGCGCCCGCCTTCAGGTGCATCACAGCCTGCAACAGGCCCATCACCGCACGGTGGAAGGCCCGGGGGTCCCCTTCGCTGGCCGAAACGCCTTGGGCGATAGCAGAGAGGGCCCCGGCTACATCCCCCTTGCTCATGGCCTGGAGGAGGGAGAGGGCATAGGGGTTCTCCCGCATGCCCAGGAGGTCCCGCACCTGTTGGGATCCCACCTCCGGGCCGTATGTGGTTACCGCTTGTTCCAGCAGGTTGCAAGCGTCCCGCAAACTGCCACGGGAGGCGACAGCGATGAGGTGCAACGCCTCCTCGCCTAACTGCCAGCCCTCCTGACGGGCGATGAAGGCCAGGCGCTGGGCTATGGCGAGGGGAGAAAGGCGATGGAAGTCATACCGTTGACAGCGGGAGACCACGGTGGGGGGCAGGCGGTAGGCTTCGGTGGTGCAGAGGATAAAGAGGACATGAGGGGGTGGTTCCTCCAGGGTCTTCAGGAGGGCGTTGAAGGCCTCGTTGGTGAGCATATGGGCCTCGTCCAGGATGTAGACCCGGTAACGGCCGGTGCCCGGCCCCATGGTGAGCACCGCCTCCCGGATGGCCCGCACATCATCAATACCCCGGTGGCTGGCAGCGTCCAGTTCCACCAGCAGGAAGGGGTCGCCCTGGTCAATGGCCCGACAAGGAGGGCAGGCATTACACGGTTCTCCCTCCTGGGGGGCGAGGCAGTTCACCGCCTTGGCGAGAATACGGGCGATGGTGGTCTTACCGGTGCCTCGGGGGCCGGCGAACAGGTAGGCGTGGACGATCTTCCCCTGAACCACCGCCTGGCGCAGGGCCTGCACGGTCCACTCCTGTCCGGCCACCTCGCCGAAACGCTGGGGGCGATATTTACGGTAGAGGACAAGGCTCTGGGTAGACATGCCTAACCCTTCCCGTGGAAGCCCAGCAGAGCCAGCGCCTGGTGCTCCAGCCTCCGCATGTGGGCCTCCTGGGCTGGTTCCTGGTGGTCATATCCTATGAGGTGCAGAACCCCGTGCACCACCAGGTGGGCTATCTCATCCTTCACGGGCCGGCCGCCCTGCCGTGCTTGGCGCACCGCCTGGGGGTAGGAGACGATGACTTCGCCGATGAGGCGGACGCCGGGAGGCAGGGGCCAGGGGGAAGGGTCTTGGGGTGGGGGCTCCCCTTCCCCTTCGTAGGGCCCGGCGTGGATAAAGGAGAAAGAGAGGACATCGGTAACCTCGTCTAGGCCACGGTAGGTGCAGTTGAGCCGGCGAAGGGTTTCATCGTCGGCGATAAGCAGGTCCACGGCCACCGCCTCTCCCCGGGGGTCTTGAGCCAGGGCGGTGGACACCACCTGTGTCAGCCACCTTTTGGAGATGCGCCGCCGAAACAAGGGATGCAGGGAGACAGACACAACGCTTGCCTGCATAGACCTCCGAGGCCAGGGTAGCACAGGGGCGAGAGGGCTTCAAGGATGGTATGGGGTGGGGTTCAGCGGATACCAATCACCCTCCCTGCTTCGTCCAAGTCCATGTCCAGGGCATTGGGGTGTGCGGGGAGACCTGGCAGAACCTGCACCTCCCCGGTCAGGAAGTAGGCCCATCCGGCTCCCGCCCACACGGACACCTGCCGGATAGGGAAGGTATACCCGTGGGGACGCCCGTGGAGGGCGGGGTTGTGGGAGAGGGAGAGGTGCGTTTTGGCGACGCACGCCAGGAGCCGTCCCATGCCCGCTTTCTCCAGTCGGCGGAGGGTATCCAGTGCCTGGTCATCCCACCGCACCTCCCCGGCTCCGTAGACCCGGCGGGCAAGGGTTTCCACCTTCTCCGGAAGGGGGGCCTCCGCCGGATAGAGAAAGCGGGGTTGGGAGGGCTGGCGGGCGATATCCTGCACCGCTTGCGCCAGTTCCTGGGCACCCGCACCGCCGTCTCTAAAGGCGGTGTGGAGCACAGCCGGCACTCCCAGGCGCCGAGTCTCTTGGAAGAAGAAACGGGTCTCAGCGGGGCTATCGGTGGGGAAGGAGTTCAGGGCAACCACTACGGGGAGACCGAAGGCCTGAATGATGTCTAGATGGGCTTCCAGGTTGGCCATCCCTTGCTGAAGGGCGTGGAGGTCTTCCTGCTCCACCTGGCTCAACGCCACACCCCCGTGCCGTTTCAGGGCACGCAGGGAGGCGACAAGGACGGCGGCGGACGGAACCACACCCCCCTGGCGGACTTTGAGGTGCATGAACTTCTCCAGTCCCAGGTCGCTGCCGAATCCGGCTTCGGTAACCACCCAGTCGGCGCACAGCACCCCTAGGCGGTCGGCCAGCACCGAACTGCACCCGTGGCTGACATTACCGAAGGGACCGGTGTGGACGAGGGCAGGAGTGCCCTCTGCCGTTTGCACGAGGTTAGGCCAGAGGGCCCGTCTTAGAAGGACAAGGAGCGCCCCTACGCCACCGATGTCCCGTGCAGTAACAGGGGTGCCGTCAGCCCGCCACGCTACAACCATGCGCTCCAGGCGGGCGCGCAGGTCAGCATAGCCCTGGGCCAGGGAGAGAACAGCCATAATCTCCGAGGCGGCGTCCAGCACAAACCCGCTTTCCCTGGGGACGCCGTGGGCGGTTCCTCCTAGGCCCACGACGATGTGACGCAGGGCACGGTCCTGGACATCGGTAACCCTCTCCCACACCACCCGGCGGGGGTCCAGGTCGGGTAGGGATTTGTGGTAGAGAGCGTTTTCCACCAGGGCGGACAAGAGGTTATGGGCAGAGGCGACGGCGTGGGCGTCGCCCGTGAAGTGGAGGTTGATCTCTTCTTCCGGCACCAGGCGGGCCATCCCACCGCCCGTGCCCCCGCCCTTGCGTCCCAAAAGGGGGCCGAGGGAGGGTTGGCGCAGGGTGACCACTGCCGGCTCGCCCAGACGGGAGAGGGCGTCGGCCAGGCCAATGGCGGTAACGGTTTTCCCTTCCCCCAGGGGGGTAGGTGTGATGCCGGTAACCACCACGAGCCGTCCTCGGGGCGGGCTTGAGGGAAAAGCCGAGAGGGGCACCTTGTAGGCCCAGCACCCATACTGCTCCAGGTCAGAGGGGTCTAGGTTCAGACGGCGGACGGCCTCTTCCAGAGGCGGCATAGGCTGCCTCCTTTGCCCTTCCTGCCCTACAGAGGTGGTAACCATATTTACGCCGAAGGGGCGCTGTGGCGCCGGTGGTATTCCTCGGCGTAACGCTGGGCCTCCCGCAGTTGGGCCTCGTAGAGGGGGCGCCACTCGGGGGGCATGTGCTGGCGGAAGTAACCGGCGGTCATCAGGGATCCTGTGCTCAGAGGGGCACACTCTACCACCCGACCCAGGAAGAGGGTGCTCGGCCCCGTGTCAAGCGTCGCCTCCACTTTACAGTCGAAGAAGGCCAGGGCATCTCGCAGGATAGGGCTTCCCGTTGAGCGCACCTCCCACTCCCCCGGGCGCAGTTTCTCCCGTTCCCACCGGGAG
>BEHZ01000044.1 GCA_002923335.1 bacterium HR23
TGGTGCTCGGCCATAGCCTTTATCCACTGCATACGGAGCACCTTCCCCTGGGCTACCAGGTCGGCCAGGGTAACGCTGTCCAGCGCCTGGAGCATGGCCTCTTGGGCGCGGCGCCAGACCCCCTGGGCAGCGCAGAAACGCTCCAGAGCGCACTCCCCAGGGCGAACCAGACAGCGGTTCAAGTAAACCGGGCCTTCCACCCGTTCCACAATGCCCCGTAACGTCAGGTTGTTGGCAGGCACACCCAGACGCAGACCTCCTCGACGGCCCCGGCGGGTCTGCAGGAGACCCAGGGAGGCCAACTCGGTGATGATCTTGCGCACGAAGGGCTTGGGCACCAGTTTCCGTCGGGCCACCTGGGAGGCTGTGCACACCTGTCCCTCCGCCTCGGCCTCCGCAACGCCCATCAGCACCCGCACAGCGTAGTCGGTCTTCCGACTGATGTCCATCTTACACCCCCTGCGGGCTTTGGCGACTGGGTAGGTGCCTTTTTCAGGATAGGCCACTACATTGGGGGGTGTTTAGGGCCATGTGGCAGGGGGAAAGAGGGCCAAAAGTCCTGAAAAAAGACTGGGCGCTCCCCTTTTGTGAGCCGGATTTACCGAGGCAACACCAGTTTACCGGGGTTCAGGATGCCCTCGGGGTCCAGGGCCTTTTTGAGATGGCGGAAGACCGTTTCACCCGTGCCCCACTCCCGTGGGAGCAGGTGGGCCAACTTGATCCCTATGCCGTGGCAGTATTCCATCCCCCCGCCCATGTCCTGGGCCAGGGTCAGGAGGGTGTCCACCAGGTCAGCAATGCGGGCGGGGTCGGCGGAGGGGTGGCTATCGGCGGTGAAGAGGAAGGAGAAGAACTCGGGCCGTCCCCACAAGGACCATTCCCGCACCACAACAGGGTAGCGTTGAAGGAGGGCCTGGGCCTGCCGACGGTATTCCAGCACTTTTCCCGCCGGGATGGCCACGTGGAGGTAGTCACCCCTCCAGAGGAGACGCCTGCGTTGAGAAGGGGGTTTCGCCAGAACCTCCTGGCGGTAGCGCTCGGCAGAGCGGTGGCGGGTGTCCCAGAAGGCGAGGGCACGTGCGCTCCCCAGGTCTTGAGCGGAGGAGGCGAGGCAGATGTGCGCCGCCCGCTGGCTAGCCCCCTGCACCTCCTCGCGACACCCGTCAAAGGCCAGGTAGAGCACAACTTCCTGCCCCCCATCCCAGGCGTCCTGGGAGAAGTCCAGTAAGACGGGGCGCAGGCCCAGGTGGAACATCTCCATCACCGCCGAGTAGCCCGCTTCAAAGGAGGGGAAGCCGAAGGCCATGAGACGGCGCTCCTCGGGCACTGGGAAGGCCTCCACCACTGCCTGGAGGATAACTCCCAAGGTGCCTTCGGTGCCGATGAAGAGGGCGTTGAAATCCAGAGCGGAGGGTTTGGGGACGGGGCGGGTCTCCAGGATATCCCCCGTGGGGAGGGCAACGGTGAGGCCCCGCACCTGGGCGCCCATGGGGCCGTAGCGCCCGGCCAGGTAGCCCACGCCGTTGGTGGCGATGGCGCCACCCAGGGTGGCGATGGGCTGACTCCAGGGGTCGTGGCCCAGAAAAAGGCCGTGGGGACGAAGGGCCTTATCCAGGTCCTCCAGGACAATGCCCGCCTCGGCGCGGGCCAGGTGGCTTTCCTTGTCCACTTCTAAGAGGCGGGCCATGCCCCTCATGTCCAGGGCGATGCCCCCCTGCACGGGCACTATCGCTCCCATCACCCCCGTCCCTGCGCCGAAGGGGACCACCGGCACACCCCTTTGGCTTGCCCAGGACAGGAGGGCGCAGACCTGCTCCCCCCTACGGGGGCGCACCACCACATCGGGACGGCGCCCCAGCAGGGGGGCGGAGCGCAAGGCCCGCCACGGCCCGAGGGCGTCTGCGCTGTGGGCCAGGAGGTCTTCGGGGTCGGTGGAGACGGTCTCGGCTCCCAGAAGGTGAGCCAGGTCTTGGGCCAGGGCAGTGCTCTCTGGCATAGGAGGCCTCGCTAGCAGGGGGATGCGTTATTCTAGAGGACGCCAGCGGGTGCCCTGAGGGGTATCCTCCAGGGCGATGCCCATATCCATCAGGCGGGAGCGGATGCGGTCGGCCAGGGCATACTGACGCATCTTGCGCAGTTCACCGCGCACCTCAATAAGCAGTTCAATAAAGGGGCGGGCGGTCAGGTCCGCCTTAACTGGCTCCTGTAGGGTGAGGCCCAAGATGCCCGCCAGATGGCGCAGGACGCCCTGGGCGCCGGCCACATTGGCTCCCCCTTCCCGCGCACGGTTGATCTCCCGGGCCAGGTCAAAGAGGGAGGCGAGGGCCTGGGGGGTGTTCAGGTCGTCATCCATGCTCTGGGCGAAGCGGCTGGCAAAGGAGGAGGCGTCGAAGGAGGGGGCGTTGGCGGGGCCGGGGCCGTCCCGCAGGGCGGAGCGCAGACGCTCCAGGGCGCGCTCGGCGGAGGCCACCCCCTCCTCGCTCCAGGTGAGAGGGGAGCGGTAGTGGGAAGAGAGGAAGAAAAGGCGCAGGGCGTCCGGGGAGAAGCGGGCCAGAGCCTCCTTGATAGTAATCAAATTCCCCAGGGACTTGCTCATCTTGTCCAGGCCCAAGCGCAGGAGACCGTTGTGCACCCACCAGCGCACAAAGGGCTCCTTGCCGGTGTAGGCCTCCGACTGGGCGATTTCGTTCTCGTGGTGGGGGAAGATGAGGTCTTGCCCGCCCCCATGGATATCCAGGGTCTCCCCAAGGTAGTGGATGGACATGGCGGAGCATTCAATATGCCAGCCGGGACGCCCCTTTCCCCAGGGGCTATCCCACCAGGGCTCGCCGGGCTTGGCGGCCTTCCAGAGGGCGAAATCCATAGGGTGCTCCTTGCCCGGATCCGGCTCCACCCGTGCCCCTGCCATCATCCCCTCCAGAGTGCGATGGCTCAGTTTGCCGTAGCCCTTGGCGGAGAGGACACGGAAATACACATCTCCCTGGGAGACATAGGCGTGGCCCCGCTCTATAAGGCGGACGATTATCTCTATCATCAGGCCAATGCTCTCGGTGGCACGGGGGTAAACATGGGCTCGCTGAACGTTGAGGGCGTCCATGTCCTCAAAGTATTCGGCGATGTAGCGGTCGGCCAGTTCCCGTGCGGTGAGGCCCTCCCGTTGGGCACGGTCAATAATTTTATCGTCAATATCGGTGAAGTTCTGCACATGCCGCACCTTCCAGCCCTTGGCCTCCAGCCAGCGGCGGAGCACGTCAAAGTAGACATAAGACATGGCGTGGCCCACATGGGAGGGGCTGTAGGGGGTGATACCACAGACATACATCTTTACCTCGTCCCCCAAGGGGGCGAAGTCCCGCTTCTGGGCGGTGAGGGTGTCGTAGAGCCTCATCCCTGCTCCTCTAACAGAACCACGGCGTAGGCGCAGATGGCTTCCTGCTGGCCGATGGGGCCAAGCCCCTCGGCGGTCTTGGCCTTCACGCTGATCTGCTGAGGGGCCACACCTAAGGAGTTTGCCAAGTTTTGGCGCATGGCGTCAAGGAAGGGGTGGAGCACCGGGCGCTCGGCGATGATAACGGTGTCCAGACTGCCCACACGCCATCCCCGGCTGTGGAGCATGTGCACCACCTGCCCCAGCAGGAGCATGCTGTCGGCATCTTTATAGCGAGGGTCGGTGGGTGGGAAGTGGGTGCCGATATCCCCGAGCGCCAGAGCGCCCAGCAAGGCGTCAATAACGGCGTGGGCCAGGGCGTCGCCATCACTGTGCCCCAGGAGACCCTTGGGGAAAGGAATATCTACCCCTCCCAGCACGAGACGCCTCCCCTCCACCAGGCGGTGGATGTCCCAGCCGAAGCCCACACGCACTTTCACTGCTGGTGTGCCTCCCGAAGGGCGGGGCGAGAGCGCAGGATGGCCTCCGCCATGGGGATATCCTCGGGCGTGGTGATCTTCAGGTTGGAGTAGTCGCCCATCACCACTTTGACCCGCACCCCTAGCCTCTCCACCATACTGGCGTCGTCGGTAACGGTCTCCTGGATACGACGATGGGCCTCCTCCAGGAGGGCACGGCGGAAGGCTTGGGGGGTCTGCACCAGCCAGAGGCGCTCTCGGGGGAGCGTCTCCACTACCCAGAGGTCCTCGTTCACCACTTTGACGGTGTCTTTGGCGGGGACAGCGCAGATGGTGGAGCCTGTTTCCCTGGCCGAGGCGAGACATCTTTCTACCAGGTCGGGGGTGAGGCAGGGCCGTCCAGCATCGTGGACGACCACCCAGTAGCAAGGGGGAAGGGCCCCCAGGCCCTGGCGCACGGAGTCCTGACGGCGTGCCCCCCCCAGGCAGACTCCTATGGGTTTGCGCCATGAGCCGGCTGCCAGCAAAGCCTGCCCTCGCCCCACATTCTCTGGGCTGAGCACCACCGCCACCATGTCCACCGAGGGGGCGCGTTCCAGGGCATCCAGGACCCAGGCTAGGGCAGGGCGTCCACACAGGGGGGTGAAGACCTTATCCCGCCCGCCCATCCGCTGGCTGGAGCCTGCCCCTAGGACGATGGCCCCTACCGGCTGGCCGTCAAGCATGCCCCTCCTTGGCGGTGGTCTCCCGGGGCTGAGCGAAAAGGATACGCCCTGTGGGGGTGTGATGAGTGCGCATGACCACCACGTCCACGAACTGGTCGATGTAGCGCTGGCCCTGTTCTACCACAACCATAGTGCCGTCGTCCAGGAAGCCCACTCCTTGTCCCGGCCTTTCTCCCTCCTGGATGATGCGCACCTGCAGGACCTCCCCCGGGCGCACCATCGGCTTGAGGGCATCGGCCAGGTCGCTGATGTTCAGGACTTGCACTCCCCTGCCGTGGGCCCGCCGGGCCACGGAGGAATCGGCGGTTACCAGCACCGCTTTCCGGCGCTGGGCCAGCGCGACCAAACGGTCTTCACTGCGGTCCTCACCCCGGGCGTCGCCGGGGAGCACCGTGAGGGATGCCCTGTGTGCATGGCGCAAACGGTTGAGCACCTCCAGGCCCCACCGCCCTCGGGCACGGAGCGAGGGGTCCGCCGATTCGGCCATACGGCGGAGGTCGTCCACCACGAAGCGGGGCACGCTCAGGGCGCCCCGCAGGAGGCCTGTTGCCGCCAGGCCGCTCACACGGCCATCGGTCAGGGCGCTGGCGTCCAGGAGGTAGAGGGAAGTGAAGTGGGGCGCACGGGCGAGGCGCTCCAGGATAGGGAAGGCTTCCAGCAGCGCCCCCTGGCGTGTGAGGGCCGTCCACCCCCCTATCAGGCCCAGGAAAAGGCTCACACCCAGAGGCAAAAAGACCCCCAGATTCCCCGGCAGGCGGGCGAGGGCGGGGGTCAGGAGCGCCCCCATCCCCAGCCCCACCAGGCCCCCCACGGTTCCCAGGAGGAGGGAGAGGGGTGGCGCCCGCACCAGCCACCGCACCCCTCGCAGGGCCAAGCCCAGTCCGGCGCCGGCTACCGCGCCCCACACAAGGGCGGTTAGCCCATACCACCATCCCAGCGCCAGGGCGGTAACACAAGCCAGGGGGAGCAGAAGGAAAGGGATGAGCCGAAGGCGCTGTCGCCAGCGCACGGCGAACCTCCATCGCCTTCGGTGGGTGAAGGCAGACGCCACAATGCCTCTATCCGAGGGGTGTAGTTGGGGGAAAGAATGGGGCCATCGGCGCACCACCAGGAAAGGGTTGGTCAAGCCGACCTACGCGGCCAGGCGCACGCTGAGCACCGAGATGATGATGAAGAGCACCACGAGGACGATGGTGAACTGAAAGAGCACCCGCTCCAGGCCGCGGCGCACCCGGAAGGTGGCTTCGGCCGAAGCGAAGAGGCCTGTCCCCTGGCCCCGCACCTGCAGGAGCACCGTGAGGACCAGCAGGATGGACACCAGGATTTCGGCGATGGCTAGGGTAGTCTGCACACTCCCCTCCTTGGGGTGTCGGGATGTTACTGGTGCCCGCAAACTCGCCCACAGGTTATGTTACCACTTCCTCTTCAGCACGGTGAAGAACAGTTTTCCCTACACCTGCACCCGGCGGTGAGGGATACGGCGCTTCTCGGCGCAGATAATAGCCTCCACCGCCGACACCGCCTCATCCAGCCGTCCGTCTTCGTTGATGACCAGGTAGTCGAAAGAGGGCAGGCATTCCATCTCCTGTTGGGCGGTCTGCAGACGGCGCTGGAGGGCCTCGTGGGACTCGGCGCCCCGCTGGCGCAGGCGTCGCTCCAGTTCCGCCAGCGAGGGGGGCGTAACGAAAATGAAGACCGCCTGGGGCACCAAACGGCGGATGGTCTTTGCCCCCTGCACATCTACCCGCATCAGCACATCTTTACCCTGGGCCAGGGCCTGGCGCACCTGCTCCCGGGGGACGCCGTAGAAGTGCCCATAGACCTGGGCATATTCAAGAAAGCCCTGGTGAGCACGCATGCGCTCAAACTCCTCCGGAGAAAGGAAGTAGTAGTCTACGCCGTCCTGCTCCCAGGGGCGTTTGGGGCGTGTGGTGGCGGTTACCACAAAGTGATAGGGACGCCCCAGTTGGCGCATACGGGCCAGGATAGCATCCTTGCCGGCGCCCGAGGGGCCGGAGAGGACCACCAGCAGAGGCTTGGGCTGGTAGCATTCGCGCAAGAGGGTCTGAGCGATGACGTCCTCAGCCACGCCTCTGTGCCCCCGTGAGGAGCGCCATGTGCTCCCAGAAAGAGGGGTAGGAAACCCGTGCACACTCGGCACCCTGGATGGCTGTCTCGCCCTCGGCCAGAAGGCCGGCGATACCCAGGGCCATGGCCAGGCGGTGGTCGCCGTAAGTTCGACAGACCGCGCCCCGCAGGCGCACCGGCCCGCGAATACGCATTCCGTCGGGGAGTTCCTCAATATCAGCGCCCAGGCGCCGGAGTTCCCGCACCGTGGTGGCGATGCGGTCGGACTCCTTCACCCGTAGTTCCTGGGCGTCTCGGATGACTGTGGTGCCGTGGGCATAACAGGCTGCCACAGCCAACACGGGTATCTCGTCGATAATGCGGGGCACCATCTCCCCCTTGACTTCAACGGCCTCCAGGGTGCTGGAGGAGGCGGTGATGTCGGCCACGGGTTCGCCCCCTTCTTCCCGTGGGTTGATGACCTCCAGGTGGGCGCCCATCTGGCGCAAGGCGTCCAGGATGCCGGTGCGGGTGGGGTTCACCCCTACCCCTCGCAGGGTAATCCGAGCCTGGGGGTGGCAAACACCTGCCACCAGCCAGAAGGCGGCCGAGGAAATGTCTCCTGGCACAGATATGTCCCGGGCAGTAAGGGGGCCGGGCATCAGGCGCACCGTGAGGCCGTCCCGCACCACGGAAACGCCCATAACTTGGAAGAGGCGCTCGGTGTGGTCCCGGCTGGGGGCAGGCTCCACTACCACCGTCTCCCCATGGGCGAAGAGCCCGGCGAGGAGAATAGCAGACTTCACCTGGGCGCTGGCGATAGGGAGGGTATAGGTAATCCCTCGCAGGCGACCGCCCCGAATGGCCAGCGGGGCGAAGCGGTCTGATCCCCTCCCCCATATCTCCGCCCCCATTTCCCGCAGGGGGGCGATGATGCGGTCCATAGGGCGGGAGCGCAGAGAGCGGTCGCCGGTCAGGAGGGAAAGGAAGGGCTGGCCTGCCAGGACGCCTGCCAGGAGGCGCATAGTGGTGCCACTGTTGCCGGCGTTGAGCACATCGGCCGGCTCCTCCAGCACCCCGCCTCGTCCATGCACCGTAAGGGTCGTGGGGCCGTCTCGCTCTATGGGCACGCCGAGGGCCTGAAGGCACCGCACGGTGGAGGCGCAGTCCTCCCCGGGGGCGTAGTTAGTAATGCGGGCGGAGCCGTAGGCCAGGGCATTGAAGATGACCGCCCGGTGGGACAGGGACTTGTCGCCCGGGGGCGTAATAACCCCTTCCAAACGAGATGGGGGACGGATAATTTGGCGCATAGGCTAGGGACGGCCCCGAGGGGATTTGGTCTTGCCCTTCCCCGATTCCCGCTCCTGCAGTTCTCGCATGCGCTTGGCCAGGCGCTCGCCCACGAAAAGGGAGAGCATGGCGTCGGAGGCACGGGGGAGGGACGGCCCTTCCTGCTGGCCGGGCGTTACCCCTGCCAGCCACTTGGCCCGCTCTTGCCAGGCGGAGATGAGGGCCTTCTCCAAGTCGGCCGGGGCGGTGGCGCTCTCCTTCACCAGGTTGCGCAGTTCGTAAAGCCCCTTGATGAACTCGTCCAGCCAGTGGACGATGCCTTCTCGGTTGGTGAGGCAGATGTCTCTGTGCACTTCGGGGTCGGCGGAGGCCAGGCGGGTGAAGTCCCGATAACTGGCAGAGGCGACCTTGCTCATCTCTCGCCACCCTGGACTGCGGGTAGTGATACGCACCAGGGCAGTGGCAAGGAGGAAGGGCAAATGGCTCACCGCCGCCATATACGAGTCGTGCTCATCGGCATCAATGAAGTAAGGGATAGCGCCTACCGTTTCCGCCAGGCCCACCACGCTCCTGACCGCCTCGGGCTGCGCACCTTTGCCGGGGACGATGCAGTAGGGGACGCCCTTGAAGAGGTCAGGCGATGCAGCGTCGGGACCGCTCTCCTCCTTTCCCCCCAGGGGGTGCCCACCGACGAAGGAGACCTGTTCGGGGAGGCGCTCCTGTGCCCAGCGCAATACCTGGCCCTTGGTGCTCCCTGTATCTGTGATGACGGTGCCCGGCTCCACGCTGGTGCGCAGGGCGTCCAGAACCTCCCCAATGGCCATAACGGGCGTGGCGATGATCACCAAGCGTGCGCCCTCCACGGCGCCGTGGATGTTGTAGTGGGTCTTGTCCACTGCCCCCCGTTTGTGGGCCTTAGAGGCAGTGCCCGGGTCCTTGTCGTGCCCCACGATTTCTACATTGGGCAGTTTTGCCTGCTTGAGGGCCAGCCCCAGGGATGTGCCGATGAGGCCCAGGCCGATGATGGCGATGCGCTCCACCAGAATCCCTCCTCTTCCCCTCCGGGTGTTTAGCCTTATGATAGCAGAAACCCGTATCCTGGGCTATCATAGGCGAGAGGAGGGGATATGCTGGCCAAGGTGGTAACCAGCGCCGTCCTGGGGTTGGATGGCCTGTTGGTCTCGGTGGAGGTGGATATTGCCCCCGGCCTGCCCTCTTTCACAGTGGTAGGGCTGGCGGATACCGCTGTGCAGGAGGCACGGGAGCGGGTGCGGTCGGCCATCCGCAACTCGGGATGCGAGTTCCCTATGCGGCGTATCACCGTCAACCTGGCACCTGCCGACCTGAAGAAGGAAGGCCCCTCGTATGACCTGCCCATCGCCGTCGGCATCCTGCTGGCGTCGGGGCAGGTATCGGCCGATGTGGGGGGCACAGCCTTCCTGGGAGGTCTCGCTGGACGGAAGCCTGCGCCATACCACAGGCGTCTTGCCCATGGTAGGTGTGCTGAAGGACGAGGGCATCAAGCGGGTGGTAGTGCCTCTGGAGGACCGGCTGGAGGCGTCTCTAGTGCCCGGGGTGGAGGTGCTCCCGGCCGAGAACCTGGCGCAGGTGATAGCCCACCTGCGGGGGGAGCGCCCTCTTCAAGCCTACCAGCGTCAGGAAGGGGACCTCCCCTCTTTAGAGAGTGCCCCGCCGGTGGATATGGCCCATATCAAGGGGCAGGAGCACGCCAAGCGTGCCCTGGAGATCGCCGCTGCTGGTGGACATAATGTGCTTCTCGTAGGCCCCCCAGGAAGTGGGAAAACCCTTCTGGCCCGTGCCCTGGTGGGCATCCTGCCCCCCCTTGCACCCGAGGAGAGCCTGGAGTGCACCCGTATCCACAGCGTCAGCGGACTCCTCCCCCCGGATAAGCCCCTGATTACCCAACGCCCTTTCCGAGCGCCCCATTACACCATCTCCCATGCGGGGCTGGTGGGGGGAGGGCGCTGGCCCCGGCCGGGGGAAATCACCCTGGCCCATCGGGGCGTCCTCTTTTTGGACGAACTGCCGGAGTTTGCCCCCCATGTGCTGGAGGTGCTCCGCCAACCTCTGGAGGACCGGGTGGTTACCATCAGCCGTGCACAGGGAAGCCTCACCTTCCCCGCCAACTTTATGCTGGTGGGGGCCATGAACCCATGCCCCTGCGGATATGCAGGGGACGGCGTCCGTCCCTGCACCTGTCCCCCAGGGGCGGTGATGCGCTACCAGCGCCGTATCTCCGGCCCGCTGCTGGACCGCATAGACCTGTTCGTTGAGGTCCCACGGGTGGACTACGACAAACTGATGGACCCCACGCCGGCGGAGCGGTCGGAGGCCATCCGCCAGCGGATTATCCGTGCCCGCCGTGTGCAACAAGAGCGTTTCAAAGGCACCCCTCTGCTTACCAACGCCGATATGGGGCCGGTGGAGGTGTGGGAGGTGGCCAACCCCGAGCCGGAGGCCCGCACCCTGTTGATGGCGGCTGCCCGTAAGGAGAACCTCACCGCTCGGGGTTTCCACCGCATCTTGAAGGTGGCCCGCACCATCGCCGACCTGGCCGGGGCGGAGCGGGTGGGGGTGGCGCACCTGGCCGAGGCCCTGCAGTATAGGCCCCGAGGTTGGGTGTAGACCTCTCAGAGGCCTCGTCGTTGGAATATGTGGCGTTGCCGGTTCCCGAGGCTTCCGGCCGAACCCAGCGATACTCACCCTCAGTTCGGTGTAAAATGGGATTGCGGAATCCGTTCAGGAGGTTCAGGTGAGCCAGCGCACCCGCATCCGCAGACATCCGGAAAGGGCAGTGCCCGAGGAGTGGCAGGACATCCTGGCCAGAGGGATGGTGGCCCACCTGGGCTTCGTTCAGGATGGGTTGCCCTATGTGCTCCCCTTCTCCTACCATTACGACCCCGCCCAGCCCAACCTCCTCTACCTTCACGGCTCGGTGAAGAGCCGTGCCATACGCCATCTGGCCGCCGGCGCACCGGTGTGCGTGGAGGTTACCCTGCTGGATGGCCTGGTCTACTCCCGGGATGCCCAATACCACTCCATGAACTATCGGAGCGTGGTCTGCTTCGGCACCGCCCGACCTATCTCCGATAAGGCCGAGAAGGAGGCTATTTTAGAGCGGATGACACGGCGGTATTTCCCTGGGCGCACGCTAGGGCAAGATTATGCGCCTGCGCATCCCCAGCAACTGCGGGGCACAGCGGTTCTGGAAGTGCGTATAGAGGAGTGGAGCGCCAAGGCCCGCCGGGGCGGGCCCCGTGGCCCACGGGATGCCGACCCTACTGCTCCCGGCACCTGTGGGGTCGTTGACCTGACAGGAAAGGGCTAGCCCTTCTGTAAGGAGCCGGCAGAATGCGTCTCTTTGCCCTTCTGCTCCTTGCAGGTGTGCTCACCGCCTGCGCACGCACACTCCAGCCCACACCTACGCAACCATCCGCTTCTCCCGTGCCCTCCGCCCTCAAGCAGTGGAGCGCCCCTCCGCCTATGCAAATTGACATAAATAAGCGCTACCAGGCTGTCCTCGTCACCACCGAAGGGGATATCGTCATCGACCTTTTCCCCAAAGAGGCCCCCAAAACGGTCAACAACTTCGTCTTCTTGGCCCGACAGGGCTTCTACGATGGGGTGAAGTTCCACCGCATCATCAAGGGGTTTATGGTGCAAACAGGCGATCCCACCGGCACCGGGATGGGCGGGCCGGGCTACACCTTTGAAGATGAGCCGGTGCGTCGGGACTACACGCCGGGCATCGTGGCTATGGCCAACGCCGGCCCCAACACCAATGGGAGCCAGTTCTTCATTATGCACGGGAGCGCCCCCCTGCCCAAGGCGTATACTATCTTCGGCCAGGTGGCCCAGGGGATGGAGGTGGTGGACCGCATCGCCAATACGCCTGTTACAGCCGGCCCCGGCGGGGAGTTGTCCCGCCCAACGAGAGATGTGCGCATCCTCAGGGTAGAGATAAGGGAGTCGCCGTAGGGGTCTGCGTTGGGGGGCTAGGCTGGTGCCTCACCCTCTTCGGAGCGTGTAGCCAGGTCCAGCAGGCGCTCCGCCGTGCGGGTAATGGCCTCCCAGCAGGCGGTGCACCAGGGGCAACCGTCTTCCAGGGGGTGGTAGCCTCCCCTGCTCACCAGGTAGGTGCCGTCGTCGTAGACCACCACGGTCTCCTCAAACTTGCGGGAGCACAGCCGACACTGGGTTATGATGGTCTGGGTCATGGCTGCCCCTTCCCCACCAGCCCTAGCGTGCGCCGTCCTGCTGGCTTGCACAAGGTGAAAAGGCCCACCGGGAAAGGCGTTTTCCCTGTATCCTCGTGAGGGCGTGCCCCTGCCGGGAAACCCTAATCCTGCTCCACCATGTCCACTACAAGGGTGCTCCAGCCGAAGTTGTGAGCCCCCATGCCCTTTCCCGTCAGGGGGTTATAGAACTCCCGGAACCCCTCCCGCTCCACCAGGGCGACAGAGCGTTCGGTGAGGGCATCCGCCTCGTCCCGGTAGCCGTGCAGCCGTAGGCCGTTGG
>BEHZ01000045.1 GCA_002923335.1 bacterium HR23
AGGGCACGGGTGTCCACCTCCGCCAACCCGGGAACGCCATACGCCCTCAGGAACTCGTCTAGGGTCATCTCGGCCCGGGGATGGCTGGGGTGAGGGCACCACTGGCGCACCACAAAGCCCGCCACCTGAATGCGTCGGGACTCAAAGTCGTCCCGGTTGATGCCGTAGTTGCCCTGGAGGGGGTAGGTGGGCACCAGGATTTGCCCCGCATAGGAGGGGTCGGTGAGCATCTCCTGGTAGCCGGTCATAGAGGTATTGAAGACCACCTCCCCATAGGCGGAGGTCTCCGCCCCGAACACTTCCCCCTCAAAAACGGAGCCGTCTTCCAGCACCAGGTAGCCTCTCTTGCTCATCCCTTCGCTCCGGAGGGCTGGCGTGTGGCCAGCCCGATGCTGAAGGCGGTGCGCCACAGCACCAGCAAGGCGGCGTTGCCCACCAGGAAGATGGCGAGGGCGGTGCTCAGGAGCGGGCGCTCCAGCCAGAGGCTGCGCGCCGCCAGGCCCACCAGCCCCGCCGGAACCCACGGCCCCAGCACCCGCCACCAGGCACGGGCAGGCCCCCGCACCGCCGAGGGACGGAAGGCTCCCAGCACGCCTCCGATGGCCAGCCACGCCACCGCCAGGGGCAGGGCGTTGCGCAGGCTCCCCCAAAGGGTTACCGGCTCCCGGTGGCTTATCTGCCCCAGGAGGGCGAAGACAACGAAGCAGAGCACATCGCCGGCCACCAGCAGGGGCGCCAGGGCACGGGGCTTGGGCAGAAGGGCATTCATCCCCTACCTCCTGTCGGCGAGGAACGGGCGTCGTAAACCACCCTTCCCCCCACCACGGTGGCGACCACCATCCCTTGCAAGGTAACCCCCGCCAGGGGGGTGTTCTTCCCCTTGGAGGCGAAACGCGAGGGGTCCACCGTCCAGCGTTTCCGCAGGTCCAGCACTACCAGGTCGCCCGCACTGCCGGGGCGCAGGCTCCCCAGCCCCTTCCCTTTCTCCCCCAGCACACGGGCAGGGCCAACGGTGAGGGCCTCCAGCAGACGCAGGAGGGGGATACCCTCCTGCGCCACCAAGATGGTGTAGCAGAGGGCAAAGGCGGTCTCCAGCCCGCTGATGCCAAAGGAGGCCTCCTGGAAGGTGCATGCCTTGTCCACTGGGGTGTGGGGGGCGTGGTCGGTGGCGATGGCGTCTATCACGCCTTCTCGCAGGGCTCGCTGAAGGGCGTCCCGATGGAAGCGAGTGCGCAACGGGGGGTTCACCTTGCAATGGGTGTCGTAGGCAGAGGGGGAAAGGGGGGCAAAGGGGGAGCCTTCCCCCCGTGTGCCCAGGAGCCACTCGTCGGTCAGGCAGAGGTGATGGGGCGTCGCCTCGGCGGTAACGGGCAGGCCCCGCTCCTTGGCCCAGCGCACCATTTGGGCGGTGCCCGCCGTGGAGATGTGGGCCAGGTGGAGACGCCCGCCCGTAAGGGCGCAAAGGGCGATATCCCGGCCTGCCATGCTCTCTTCCGCCTGTGGGGGGATGCCCGGCAGGCCCAGGCGACTGGCCACCCACCCCTCGTGGGCGACACCACGGGCGAGGGCCGGCTCCTCCAGGTGGTTGATGATGGGCAGGCCGGTGAGGGTGCTGTAGTGGAGGGCGGTGCGCATCAGGAAGGCGTTGGCCACGGGGGAGCCGTCGTCGGAGAAGGCCACTGCCCCCGCCCGTGCCAGGTCGGCCAGTTCCGCCAGTTCCTTCCCCTGGCGTCCCTTGCTCACGCAGGCGATGGGGAGCACCCGTGCCAGCCCCGCCTCTTCCGCCCGGCGGCGCACCGCCTCCACCAGGGCGGGGGTATCTATAGGGGGAAGGGTGTTGGGCATAGCGCAGAGGGTGGTGAACCCCCCCCGCACCCCGGCCAAGGCGCCGGTGGCGATGGTCTCCTTCTCCTCCTCGCCGGGCTCCCGCAGGTGGGTGTGGAGGTCAACGAAGCCGGGGCACACCACCAGGCCGGTGGCGTCCAACACCTGGGCACCGTCGGGGGGTGCCAGGTCGGGGCCGAGGGCTTCCACCCGGCCGTTGACCAGGAGCACCTGGGCAGGGGCGTCCAGGGCCTGGGAGGGGTCTATCACCCGTCCCCCACGCACCAGCAGGGGCCTCATGGGTGCCTCTCCTGGGCGGTGCACAGGAGGTAAAGGAGGGCCATGCGCACCGCCACACCGTTGGTCACCTGCTCCTGGATAACCGATGAGGCGCCGTGGGCCACCCCGGGGCTTATCTCCACTCCCTCGTTCATGGGGCCGGGGTGCAGCACCAGAGCGCCAGGGCGGGCACGGGTCAGGCGGTGTTCGTTCACTTGCCACAGGGCGATGTATTCCCGGAGGCTGGGGATAAGCCCCGTCTGCATGCGCTCCTTTTGCAGGCGCAGGGCCATCACCGCATCCGCCCCCTCCAGGGCCTTATCCAGGTCCGTCTCCACCTCCACGGTGGCGAAGGGGTGGCCGGGGGTCTCTTTCCGCCCGTTCAGGAGGTCCCAGGGGAGAAGGGTGGGGGGGCCACAGAGCACCACCCGCATCCCCAGGCGCACCAGTCCCCAGAGGTTAGAGCGGGCGACCCGGCTGTGGGCGATATCCCCCACGATGACGATGGTGCGCCCCTCCAGCGTCCCCAGGTGCTCCCGGAGGGTGAAGATGTCCAGGAGGGCCTGAGTGGGATGGGCGTGGGTGCCGTCGCCGGCGTTGACCACCGAGGTGCGGTGGAGCCAGCGGGCGGCCAGGTAAGGGGCACCTGCGTGGGGATGGCGGAGCACCAGCACATCACACGCCGTCGCCTGGAGGGTCAGGAGGGTGTCTACCAGGGATTCCCCTTTCTCTACGCTGGAACCCGTGGCCTGCATGTTGATGACATCGGCCGAAAGGAGTTTGCCGGCGGTCTCAAAGGAGATGCGGGTGCGGGTGCTGGGCTCGTGGAAGCAGGTGATGATGGTTTTGCCCCGCAGGGAGGGGACCTTTTTCACCTCCCGCTGGAGCACCTGCTTCATGCTCTGGGCCAGGGAGAGGACGGTCTCTATATCCTGGGGGGAGAAGGCGTCCAGGTCCAGGATGTGGCGGTGGGGCCAGGGGGCGGTAAAGCCTGGGGATGGGGTAGGCGTGGCTTTTGCCTTCACGCTTTGCATGGTGTCCCCTCCTGGGGTTTGCCCTTATCCCACCGTTGCATGTGCCCTGCCTCCCTCTTCGCTCCTTCTAATGACCACCTCATCCCGGCCGTCCACCTCCTCTAGGCGCACGAGCACCTCCTCCCGGAGGCTGGTGGGGATGTTGCGCCCCACATAGTCGGCACGGATGGGCAGTTCCCGATGCCCCCGGTCCACCAGCACCGCCAGTTGAATGGAGCGGGGGCGGCCCAGGTCGGTGAGGGCGTCCATGGCTGCACGGGCGGAGCGCCCGGTAAAGAGCACATCGTCCACCAGGGTGCAGTGCCGGCCGGTTACATCCACAGGCACCCGTGTGGCGCCGGTAGGGAGAGGGCGGCGCAGGAAGATATCGTCCCGATAGAGGGCGATATCTAAACTGCCCACGGGCACCTCTACCCCCTCAAACTGGGAGATGCGCCGGGCGAGGCGCTGGGCCAAAGGGAACCCCCGGGTGAGGATGCCCACCAACAGGACAGCCTCGGCTCCCTTGTTGCGCTCCAGGATTTCGTGGGCCATGCGGGCAAGGGCACGCCGGATATCCTCGGCGCTCATAATGACCCGTTCTCCAGGCACCGCTCCCCCCTGGGGGCACAAAAAACCCGCCTGCCCCTGCTGGCAGGCGGGGAGAGCCTTCTTTACCCCCTTACCCGACGCCTTGCCAGCCTCACGGGGCTGTCTTTAAAGGCCGTCGGTCGCACGCCCGTATGGGCGTCTGGGAGGCCAGACCCCTGGCCTATTCAGGCTTACTATAGCACACAGTTCACCCAGGATGCAAGACCACCGGCACGAGGTATAGCCAACTTTGGGGAACCCAGTGCACGGCACGGGCAGGGCGTTATCCGCGCCCCTGTTTACCGGCTTCTGCCTTACGGGAGACCTCTTCCGCCAGCACCCCCGCCGAGAGGATCACTTTGATGGCGTCTTCCACGCTCATGTCTGCCTCTTCCACCTGCTCGGCGGGCACCACCACCAGGAAGCCCGAGGCGGGGTTGGGCACGGTAGGCACATACACGACCAGTTGCAAGCACCCCTCTTTGTCTCGCCACTCGCTGGTAACCAGGCCGATGGAGCGGAGGCCGGGGCGGGGGAACTCCAGGAAGACCACCCGCCGGTAACGGGCGGTGGAGTGGGAGTTGAAAACATCGGCGATCTGGCGTGCAGTGCGATACACCACACGAATGCCCGGGAGACGCTCCACCAGGGAGTTCCACCAGTTCACCAGTTGACGGCCGATGACGGTGGTTACCACCAGTCCGATGAGGTAAAGGGCCACCAAGGTGATGGCCAATCCCAGCCCCGGCACCACCACATGCAAGAGGCGACTGGTGAGGGGGCGGAGCAAGCCGTCCACAAAGTCCACGACGAAGCGCACCACCAGGTAGGTAATGACCGCCGGCACCAGAACCGCCAGCCCTGCCAGGATGTTGCGTCGGAGGTGGTGCTCCAGCCGTAGGGCGACTTTGCGCAGCCAGAAGTTACCAGACACCTCAGCCTTCTACCCGGCCAATCCCTGATACCAGGATACCACCCGCACTGCCCAGGCGTCCCAGGAGAATAAGCGGGCCCGCTGCAGCGCCCGCTCCCCCATGGCCTGGCGCAGGGTGGGGGAGCCCAACAGGGTCTCCATGCGGAAGGCGTAGGCACGGGGGCAAGCCCGCTCCACCAGGTATCCCGTCTGGCCGTGCGCCACTAAGCCGGCCAGCCCCCCCACCCGAGAGGCGACCACCGGCCTCCCACAGGCCATCCCCTCCAGGGCTACCATCCCGAAACTCTCGTAGGTGGAGGGCACCACCACCAGGTCGGCGGCGGAGTATAAATGGGGCATGACGTGCACGGGCACCGGCCCCAGCAGGTGGAGGCGGTGCTCTACCCCTAGGCGCTGGGCGAGGCCCCGCAGGACGCCGTCGTGCTCCCCGGCGATGGCCAGGTGCCCCTCCTCCATATGGGCCAGGGCGTCAATAAGGAGGGGGAAGCGCTTGATGGGGTCGGGACGCCCTACTGCCAGCACCAGCGGCACATCGGGCAGACGGAAGAGGCGGCGCCCTCCCTCCCTGTCCCCCGGGCGGAAGTGCTCCAGGTCTACCCCCGGAGGGGCCAGGAGGATGCGGTGGGGATCGGCCCCATAGCCCTGGGTCAGGAGGGCGACCTCGTGGGTGCTGGAGGCGGTTATCCCCTGGGCGCGTTGGGCGAGAAGGCGCTCGGCCCGCAAACGGCTGGCGGGTTCGGTGTGGCTGTCCAGGAAGAGGCGCTTGGCCAGGGCGGTGGTATGGAAGGTTACCACCAGGGGCACGCCCCACGCCTCGGCCAGGCGCAGGCCCGCCAGCCCGCTGGTCCAGTAATGGGCGTGCACCACCCTGAAGCGCCCTGAGGCGGAGCGGAGCACCCCTTGCCAGAAGGCGTTGATGCTGGCCAGCAGGCCTTGCGCATCGGTGGGGGGGTAACCCAGGGGGATATGCTCCACCCGCACCCCTGGGGAAAGGCCCACCGCTTCGTGGGGGGCGTCGTGGGCGCAGGTGAAGAGGTTCACTTCCATGCCCCAGCGGGCCAGGGCGGAGCACATCCCCCGCAAGTAGGCGTTCATGCCCCCCACACGGGCACGCCCCATGGCCACCAGGGGGCAGGTGTGGTGGGAGAGGATAGCGATGCGCACCGCTGGCCTCTAGCCGGGCGTGGGGTCCGGGCGCCGGAGGGTGAGGCGGAAGAGCCGGCGGGAGCGCCCCCCCAGACGGAACTTATACTCCTCACCCCCCCGCAGGAAGTCGTAGTAGGCCAGCCCCCGCTCTATAGCATCCTTGATGGTGAGGGCTTTGAGCACCAGCCCCACGCTCAGATGGCCGTAGGCGGGGTTGAAACCACTGTTGTAGAGCAGGCGCTGGCCTTTGTAATCAAAGCAGAGGGCGGAAGCAACCCGATGCCCCGCATACTCCAGGAAATACAGGCGCAGGATGCCCCGCTCCGCCAGGGCCACGCCCACCTCCCGGAAAAAGGCTTCCCGTTGGGGTGTAAGAAAGCGGGACTTCTCCTCCATGCTCTGGCGCATCAGGGTGAAGAACTCGTCAAGAAAGCCCCACAGGGTATTGGGGTCGTCTATGGCGTAGCAGTGGGCGAGGGTGTCCTGGGTGAGACGGCGTATCTTCCGGCGGACTTCGTGGCGGTCGTGGCGGTCCAGGGCGCGCAGGTAGGCTTCCCAGTCGCCGGGGAGGGGCATGCCGGGGGCCACGTCTTCCTCCTCCACCTGGCAGGTCCATCCCTGCTGGCGGGCCAGGGGAGGGAGGTGCTCCAGGGCGGGAGAGCCTTCCCGCAGGGAGAGGAGGCGGAGGGTGCGCCAGGGGAGGCCGGCCAGGGCGTGGACCAGGGCGGGGTAGAAGGCCCCCTCCTCCCCCCGGGGAACGATGAAGTCGTGGTAGTCAAAGAGGTCGGTCTCCCCCAGGAAGGCGAGGGTGTCCCCCTCAAG
The DNA here is from genome assembly GCA_002923335.1 of bacterium HR23. Taxonomy (GTDB): domain Bacteria; phylum Chloroflexota; class Dehalococcoidia; order Lucifugimonadales; family HRBIN23; genus HRBIN23. The sequence continues at coordinate 6,610 of BEHZ01000045.1, forward strand.
GCAGAGGGGGGCAACGCCCAGCAGGCGCACCCCTGCCCAGAAGGAGTAGAGGAGGGGCTGTTTCCCAACGCCGAAGTGCTTCCACCAGGTCTGTTGCCAGAGGGGGGTGAGGAAGAGGGTGTCCCCCGGGGAGTGGGCCAGGGCGTCTTCCCACGGGCGGAGCACCGACGCCCAGGTCTCCCGAACCGCCTGATAGGCAAGGGCCTGACACAATCCTGCGCTCCTTTGCCCCCTGGGGAGACCTTCTCCCCAAACGGGCTATATCCCCATTGTATAAGATAGCGGTGCGTTACCCGGGGATGCACTATACGCTCTGCCGAAGCAGGGCCAGGAACTCCCGGAACTGCTCCGGGGAGCGGGCCTCGTCGCCCCGGATGGCCTGAGTAACCAGGCGGGTGCCGGGCTTCTGGACGCCCCGCATGCTCATACACAGGTGCTCGGCCGACACGAGGACAAAGACGCCGCGGGGCCGTAGGGCTTCGTAGATAGCATCGGCGGTCTGGTTGGTGAGGCGCTCCTGGAGTTGGGGGCGGCGGGCCAGGGCGTCAAAGGCCCGCACCAGTTTGCTGGCCCCGACAATGCGCTCCCGGGGCAGGTAGCCGATGTGGGCGTGGCCGAAGAAGGGGAGGAGGTGGTGCTCGCACAGGGAATAGAAGGGGATGTCCCGCACCAGCACCATCCCCTGGGGGCCTTCGGCGGTAAAGCCCTGGGCTAGGTGGGCTTTTGGGTCCTCCTGCAGCCCGCGCAGGAGTTCCCCCAGCATCTCTGCGACCCGTTGGGGGGTCTCCCGGAGGCCCTCTCGCTGGGGGTCTTCCCCCACCGCCTCCAGGATGTCCCGTATCGCCCGCTGGATACGCTCCGCCTGAAACACCCTCCCTCCCGGCATCCCCTCAGGGGGTGCTACACACCAGCATAGCGCAAGGGGGGTGGGTGGGCAACCGTTGGAGAAGCCCCCGCCTGTGCCTGCGCTTTTGACGCCCCCTACGGGCTATGTTACTATTGCCCTGGGGGAATACCGCCCTCGGGGGCTATCACCCATGTCCACTCCCGTGGTGGGATTTTACCTCGCCGTTTTCCTGGTGTGCCTTGCCCTCTCGGCCTTCTTCTCTGCGTCGGAAGCGGGGTTTTTGGCGGTCTCCCGCCTGCGCCTGCGGACGCTGGTGGAGAAGGGTATGCCCCGCGCCCGCCGTGCCCTGGCCCTGGCGGAGCGGACCGACCGCCTCCTGGCCACGGTGCTCCTGGGAAACAACACGGTGAACACCGCTGCCGCGGCGGTGGGCACCGCTATGCTTATCCTCCTTCTGGGTTCTCAGGCGTGGGGTGTGGTGATAGCGACGGTCAGCGTGGCGGTGCTTCTGGCGGTGTTTGGCGACCTGGTGCCCAAGAGCCTGGCAGCCAGCCACCCGGAGCGGTTCGTTCTGCGCCTGGTGGGGGCGGTGGAGTGGGCGGAGCGGGTCCTCTACCCCCTGGCCGCCCTTCTGCAGAAGGTCAGCCAGGGGGTAGTGCGTCTTTTCGGCGGGAAGGGCACCCGCCAGGCCATCACCGAAGAGGAGGTGCGCACCGTCATCCAGATAGGCAAGGAGGCGGGGGTGGTGGAGGAAGGGGAGGCCCAACTCTTTGCCAATATCTTCCGCCTGTGCGACCGCCAGGTGCGCCAGGTGATGACCCCCCGGACAGATATCGTCTGGGTGGAGAAGGGCACCACCCTGGCCGAGTTCCTGACCCTCTATCAGCGGGCGCCTCATACCCGTTACCCTGTCTATGAGGGGATGCGAGATAACCCCGTGGGTGTCCTGGATATACGGGCGGTGCTGCAGGGGATGGCCCAGGGCACCCTCCAGCCCCAGAGCGATGTCACCACCCTGGCCACCCCTCCCCTCTTTATCCCTGAGACCGCCCAGGTGGGCTCCCTCTTGCAACAGTTCCGTCAAACGGGCCAGCGCCTGGCCATCGTGGTGGATGAATATGGGGGCGTGGCGGGGATGGTTACCTGGGGGCAGATTGTGCGCTCCATCATCGGTGTGATGGAGGAGGAAGGGCCCGCCATTACCGCCGTTGGCCCCCATGTTTACGAAGTGGACGGGGGCCTGGCGGTGGAGGAAGTGAACCAGCGATTGAACACCGCCATCCCCACAGGCGACTACGACACCCTGGCGGGATGGGTGCTCACGGTTCTGGGGCGGGTGCCGAAGGTGGGGGATGAGGTGGACTGGCAGGGCTTCCGCTTTGTGGTGGCCCGCACCGAAGGGGCCAGGGTAACCCGTATCTATGTGGTGCGCAAGGGGGAGTCTCTTCCCCCCTCGGCCCGCCCCGAGGTGGCGTGATGCGTCTGCTGCTGGTGCGCCACGGCGAAACCCCTTACAACCGGGAGGGGCGGGTGCAGGGCCAGAGCCGGGAGGGGCTTACCCCCCTAGGGCGCTTGCAGGCCCAGGGCCTGGGGCGTCTTTTGCGGGGCTACGCCCCCACTGCCCTTTACACCAGTCCCCTCCCGCGCGCGGTAGAGACCGCCCACATCCTCGCCGGGCACCTGGGGCTGGATCCCCTCCCCCTGCCCGCCCTGGCGGAGATGCATCTGGGGGAGATGGACGGCCTCACCATCGCCGAACTGCGCCAGCGCTACCCCCTCTTTATGGAGGCCTGGCGGAAGGACCCCGCCGGTGTCCAGGTTCCGGGGGGCGAAAGCCTCCCGCAGGTGCAGGAACGGGCGTGGCATGCGGTGGAGGACCTCCTCCTGCGCCACCCCCAGGAGACGGTTGTCGCCGTGAGCCATAACTTTACCATCCTGGCCCTTCTCACTCGTGCCCTGGGCCTCCCCCTCTCCGCCATCCGCCGCTTCCATCTGGACTTGGGGGGCGTAGTGGTGCTGGCCACCGGACGGGAGGGGCAATGGGTGCTGGAGGCCTTCAACCTGCGGGAGCCGGTGCCCGTGCCTCAGGGTTCCCCCGCTTCATAGGGGGTGCGCCTCCCATGAGACCCGCTGATCCCCTGGTGGAGAAGGTCGCCCAGGCCCTGGAGACCGCCCAAATGAGGGGCAAAGCCCTGGTGGTGGCGGTCTCCGGCGGGCCGGATTCCCTGGCCCTCCTCTACGCCCTGCACACTCTGGGGGAGCGGTTTGCCCTGCGCCTGGCAGTGGCCACCGTGGACCACCGTTTGCGCCCCTCCAGTGCCCAGGAGGCCCAGACGGTCGCCCGGCATGCCCAGACCCTGGGTCTTCCCTGCCAGGTATTCACGGGGGAGGTGCGGGCCTACCAGCGGGAGCGCCGCCTCACCCTGGAGCAGGCGGCCCGGGAGGTGCGCTATGCCCTTCTGGCCCAGGCGGTGCGTTCCTGGGGAGCAGAGGCCCTGGCCCTGGGGCACACCGCCAGCGACCAGGCGGAAACGCTCTTGCTGCACCTGATACGAGGGGCGGGTCTGGCCGGCCTGCGGGGGATGCGCCTCCTGGCTCCCCTTCGGGTGGGCTCCGCCTCTCTCCTCGCCTTCCGCCCCCTCCTCTCCTGCCTGCGCTCCGAAACAGAGGCCTTCTGCCAGCGCTGGGGCCTTACCCCTGTGATAGACGAGAGCAACCGGGACCTGCGCTTCGCCCGCAACCGGGTGCGCTGGCAGGTGCTCCCCGCCCTGCGTCTGGTGAACCCCCGGGTGGAGGATGCCCTGGTGCGCCTGGCCAACGGGGCCAGCCAGGTGCTGGACTATCTGGATAGCCAGGTAGCCCAGGTGCGGGAAAAAGTGGCGGCGCCTATGCCCCAGGGGTTTCTGGTGGACAAGGCGGCCTGGCAGGCTCTCCACCCTGCCCTCCAGCGCCACCTCTTGCGCGACCTGTGGGAGGCGGTGGCCGGCTCCCCAGAGGGCCTCACCTCTGCCCACCTGGAGGGCATGGCCGACCTGCTCGCGGGACCGGCGGGGCGGAGGATAGCCTTGCCCAGGGGCGTGGTGCTGGAGAGCGGATATAGCCAGGCGTGGCTGGTGCGTCGGGGCATCCCTTGCCCTTTGCCCACGGTGGGCAGGGAGGTTTCCCTGACAGTGCCCGGCAGGACACCCCTAAATGGCTGGGAGATGGAGGCCCGGCTGGTGGAGCCTCCCGTTCCCTATCGGGAGGCAGGCCCCCTGCAGGCCTACCTGGACGCCGATGCGGTGGGGACCCCTTTGCGCCTGCGCCCCCGACGGCCGGGGGACCGCTTCTGGCCCCTGGGGATGCCCTCCCCCAAGCGTCTGCAGGACTTCCTTGTGGACGCCCACATCCCCCGGGGGTGGCGAGACCGCCTGGCCCTGCTGGAGGGGGAGGGGGGTATCGCCTGGGTGGTGGGGGTGCGCATCGCCCACTGGGCACGCCTTACGCCTCAGACCCGCCGCGTGCTGGTGCTGGAGGCGGTGCCCCGGGGATAGCAAGGATGCCCCTATTGGTCTTCTCTCCTTTTTCCTCTACCATAGAGGACAGCGCTAGGCTTGGTAAGGAGGAGACAATGGATTTGGGTCTGAAGGGGCGGGTCGCCATCGTTACCGGGGGGAGCGAGGGGATAGGGCGGGCCACTGCCCTGCGCCTCGCCCAGGAGGGGGCCAAGGTGGTTATCTGCGCCCGACGCCCCGGCCCCCTGGAGCAGACGGCGGAGGCCATCCGCTCCCAGGGGGGCGAGGTGCTGGCCATCCCCGCCGATGTTACTCGCCCTGAGGATGTGCAAAGGGTAGTGGACACGGCGCTCCGCCAGTGGGGGCGCATAGATATCCTGGTGAACAACGCCGGCACCTCCGCCGCCTACCCCTTTGAATCCGTCTCCGACGAGGGTTGGGAGGCGGACTTTGCCCTGAAGGTGTGGTCGGCCATCCGCTTCTGCCGTGCGGTTCTGCCCACCATGAAGGCCCAGCGGTGGGGGCGCATCATCAATGTAACCAACATTGGCGGGCGGGCGCCGGGCGCCCGCTCGGTCCCTACCTCTGTGAGCCGTGCAGCGGGCATCGCCCTCACCAAGGCCCTCTCCAAAGAGTATGCCCCCTTCAACATCCTGGTGAACACCGTGTGCATCGGCCTGGTGAAGAGTGGACAGCACGAGCGCCGATATCTGAAGGCCAGGGAGCAGAACCCCTCCGTGACCCTGGAGCAGTTCTACGCCGAGTTGGGGAAGAACGTGCCCCTGGGGCGGGTGGGGGAAACGGAAGAGGCGGCCGATGTGATTACCTTCCTGGCCTCGGAGCGGGCCAGTTACATCACGGGGGTCGCCATCAACATTGACGGGGGCACCAGCCCAGTGGTCTAGAGGGGGCTAAAGCCCCCTGCGCCAGGCGTCCCACACCAGCAGGACGCCCACCACCATGAGCACGATGCCCATGGTGCCCACCAGCACCGCGAGGCGTGCTCGCCCCGTGAACCGTGCCCCCAGGAAGGTGCCCAGCATCCCGGTGGGCACCATCACCAGGAGGACGGGCCAGTCCTGCTCCCCTCGCAAGAAATGGCCAAAGAAGCCCGCCAGCCCCAGCAGGAGGCCCACCGCCAGGTTCGTCCCTGCCGCCTGGCGGGGGTCCATCTTCAGTCGGCGGATCATGGCGGGCAGACGCAGGGAGCCGAGGATAAGCCCCACCGCCCCTCCGACCAGGCCGATGAGCAACCCTACCCCCACCTCCTCCCGCAGGCGGATGGCCCATGGGGGTGGGGGGCCATCGGCG
>BEHZ01000046.1 GCA_002923335.1 bacterium HR23
CTACGGGGCGTCTCAACGGGGGGGCTCGGTGATGAGCCACGTGCGTGTCTCCCGTCAACGCTCCTGGGGGCCTTTGGTGCCTTTGGGCCAGGCGAATATTGTGGTGGGCCTGGAGCCAATGGAGGGCGTGCGCTGTCTGGCTGACTACGGCAACCCCCAGGTGTTTGCCATTGTCAATACCCGCCCCGTCCTGCCCGTGGTTACCGCTATGGAGCAGGGGGAATATCCACCGCTGGAGCGCCTGAAGGAGGCGATAGCCGACCTCTCCCATCGTGCCTGGTTCCTTGACGCCACTGACATGGCCCTGGCACTTGGCACCCCTCTGGTGGCCAACGTGATCATGGTGGGGGCAGTTGTGGGTTCCGGCCTCCTCCCGCTGAGCGAGGACGACCTGGCAGAGGTGCTCCAGGAGCAGTTCCCGGGCAGGAGCCTGGCCCTCAACCTCCAGGCCTTCCGTATGGGGGTGGAGGCTATTGAGCAGGCGCTGGCAGGGGAGCGTAGTGGTTCGGGGTAGAGGCCTCTAGTGCAGTGTCCAGACCGTATAGGGGAGGGGAGAAGTTGGGCATCGGAGGGCAGGAGTGGGGCCACGGCCCCCCGTTGGCGCCGGGGGGTCGGCGGAGGCCCCTTCTGCACACCGCTATCCCAGCCGGTAGGCCAGCGTTTCGCGGTTCTCCGCCAGCAGTTCGCCGTGTTGGTTGGTGTAAGTGATGTCCGCTACCAAGAACAGGAGCCGTCCACTGCGCCCCTGGCGCTCGTAAAGATCGCTTATCTTCACACGGGCGGTGATGATGTCCGTAGGGCGCAAGAGGCGGTGAAAGGTATAATCATTGGCGGCTCGGATAACCTGGCCTAGGGGCAGACGCACCCGGTCACTAAAGCCCCCCTCTTCGTCCACCTCCCCCTGATAGTAGGGCGTCGTTTCGCATACGAATGTCGGCGGAGCCACAATGTCCCCATACTGCCCCCTGCGGGCGACCTCGGCGTTGACATAAAGCGGGTTGAGGTCGCCAATGGCCAGGGCATAGAGGCGAATAAAGGCCCGCCCCACCTCCTCCCGGGCGGTGAAGGTGAATTCCTGCCCGATAAGGTGGCGGAACTGCTGGGCGACGGAGCCGGTTTCCTCCACCCTACCCCTCCTTCTAGTCCAAGATGGCCACCGCCTCAACCTCGATGAGCATTTCTGGGCGCAAGAGGCGCTGGACGACGGGCTGAGCAAGGGCGTATCCCCCATCGGGGAGGAACTGCCGGCGCACTTCCTCCAGGCGCTCCCGCTCCCGCAGGGCGGAGGGGGTCAGGTATTCCACTACCTTTACCACATCCTCCAGGGAACCACCCGCCTCCTCCACCACCATAGCCACCAGGGTATAGCACTGCTCCGCCTGAAGGGCCAGGTTGCCTACCCCCACCACCTCGTTGCGCTGGGGGTGTATGGCGCCCATGCCGGAGAGGAAAAGCATTCCCTCCGCCAGCACCCCTGGGGCGAAGGTCAGTTCACGGTAGCGGTCCCAGCCGGGGTTCACCTCTTCCCGCTTGCCTTTCACCGCCACCAGATCCACCTCCAGCAGGGCTTGGCTGTGCAGGAGGCGGTTCACCACCACGCCCGTCGCGGCGGGAAAGGGGCCTTTGAGGTAATGCCGGCGCACCTGGGCGGTATGGCGGTAGGCGGGGAGGGCGTCGGCGGTAAGGTAATTCACCGTCTTCACCACCTGTGCGAAGGAGTAGCCCATTTCCTCCAGGGCCAGGTGGTGCCGGGTGTAAATGGCGTCGGCCTGCTCCAGAAGGTCGGGCGGATACACCTCACTGCCCGACGGGTCACGCCGGCGTCCCGTGGCACCGGAGAGCCAAAGGATACCCCCCTTCTCTACACCCGCGCGGAAGGTCAACCGCCGGGAGCGCTCATCTGCGGGGACGGTTGCCCGGCGGGGGCCGGGGGCAACGGAGAGCACCGCCTCTACACCCACCAGCGCCTCGGGCTGGAGCAGACCCTCCATCACGATACCGGTGGATGCGGGGAAGTCCTCTCCAAAGTAATCTCGGCGCACTTCAGCGGTGGCGCGATAGGTGGGAAGCGCGGAGGGGATGACGTAGTCTACCGTCTTCACGACATCGGCGCGACTGGCCCCGGCCCAGCGCACCACCGCATCCAACTGGGCGAAGATATCTTGCATCTGGGCGGAAATGTCCGTGGGGGGGCTAACCTCTGGAGTCGGGCGTGGGTAGAGGGCAGACACCCATACTAGACCACCCTTCTCCACCGCCAGAGCAGAGCGAGCGCCGGGGGCGCTGACGCCGGGAAAGGCTCGCTTGCGGGCCATTCTACCCTCCTGGGCGTGGGTTAGCCTAACTCTACCAGAGTTGCGCCGTCGTTGGGACGGGAGGCATCGGGTCTCCAGGTGGAAACGAGGGGATGCTCCTTGAGGTGTTCTCGCACGGCGGTGCGCAAGGCCCCCGTGCCGGCCCCGTGCACCACCCGCACCAGGCGATGCCCCTGGAGGACCGCCTTGTCCAAGAAGGCGTCCAGGCGTTGAAGGGCATCCTGGGCACGGAGTCCCCGTAGGTCTACCTCCGAGGAGGGGATAGTTTCGGCAGGCGGAGAGGCTTCAACGGCGGGCGCAGGGGTAGGGTGTGCCCGGCGGATGAGCCAGGAGGGGGCATCCTCTGCCAGGCGCTCCAGGTGGTCAATGCTGGTGCGCAGACGCAGGGTGCCTATCTGCACCTCCAGGTCGCCGTGGGCGTCGGGTGGGGTGAGGACGGTGCCGGGGTAGGGAAAGCCCCGCACCCATACCCGTAGGTCGGGGCCCAGGGCTTGCAGGAGGGCCTTGCGCTGGGGCGATTGCCACCGTTCCCCACGCAAGTCCCGGCGGACACCCTGTGCCTTCTGCAGGGCAGTGCGGTAGGCAACCGCATTCTGTTGTTCCAGGGCTTTGCGGGCCTCTTGCAGGCGAACCAGGAGAGCATCGGCCTCCCGCTGAACCTGTTGGCGCACCTCCTCCAGCACGTGGGCCTTCTCTTCTTCCAGACGGGCCAGTTCCTGCTGAAGGCGCTGACGGAGGGCATTGGCCTGGGCGATGGCCGTGTCCAGTTCCTGCTGGCGCTGGCGCAGAGCACGGCGCTCCTGCTGGACCTGGGCCAAAAGGCCCTCCAGTCGCCGCCGTTCAGGGGAAAGGAAGGCCTGCGCACGCTCCACCACGCTTTCCGGGAGGCCCAGGCGTCGGGCGATGGCCAATCCCCAGGAACGCCCCGGCATCCCCAGGGTAAGACGGTAGGTGGGAACCAGGGTATTGGGGTCCAGTTCCAGGCTGGCGTTCATCATCCCCGGTTGCTCCTGGGCAAAGGCCGACACCTCCCTTTGATGGGTAGTGGCGATAAGGAGGATACCGCGTCGCTGGAACTCCAGCAGGAGGGCTTTGGCCAGGGCGGAGCCTTCCTCGGGGTCGGTGCTGGCCCCCAGTTCGTCCAGGAGCACCAGGCTGCGGGGCGTCGCCCCTTCCAGGGCCTCCCGCACGGCGGTGAGGTGGGCGGAGAAAGTGGAAAGGGAGCGCTCAATACTCTGCTGGTCGCCGATATCCGCATAGATACGGTCAAAAACGGAGAGGGCAGAGCCTTCGCCGGCGGGGATGGGGATTCCGCACTGGTGCAAGAGGGCCAAGAGGCCGGCGGTTTTCAGGGTAACGGTTTTCCCGCCCGCATTGGGGCCGGTGATGAGGAGGATGCTCCACTGCTCACCCACCGCGATGGTGTTGGGGACGGGGTTGGGCAGGAGGGGGTGGCGGGCATCCACCAGGCGCAGGAGGGGGCGCTCGCCCGTGGCGATGGCGGGCCGAATCGCCCCTATGTGGCGTGCCCAGCGAGCCTTGGCGAAGGCCAGGTCTAAGCGGGCGGAGACCTCTAGCGCACGGGCGATGTCCTCGGCTGCTGCCCCAACCCCCTGGGACAGGGAGCGGAGGATACGCTCCTCCTCCCGTTCGGCCGCGGCCTGGCGCTCCTTCCAGCGATTGGTGAGGGGGACGATGGGAAGGGGTTCCACAAAGAGGGTCGCCCCGCTTTCGGAGACGTCGTGCACCAGGCCGGGGATGCGCCCCCGGAACTCGGCCTTAAGGGGGAGCACGGGGCGTCCCGCCCGCTGGGTGATGAGGGGTTCCTGCAGAGTGTGGCGTCCCAGAGGGGAAGAAATGATGCGCTGGAGGGCTTCCTCCACGGCTTGGTAGGCGGTTCTGGCCTCCTCTCGGAGGGAGCGGAGGGTAGGGGAGGCATCGTCGGCCACCTGGCCCTGAGGGGTAAGGGCGGCGGAGAGGCGTTCCTCCAGGGCCTTCAGGTTGGGGACGGTTTCGGCCATACGGGCCAGGCAGGGGCATGCTTGCTGATGGCGAAGGATAACGGCCTTGACCTGCCGAATACCAGCGAGGGTGCGGGCGACCTCCACCAGGTCGGGGCCGGTGAGGATGCCCCCTCGCTGGGCACGGGAGAGATGGGAGGAGATATCGGCGATGGAAGAGGCGTCCAGGTCAACGCCCCGGGCCAAGAGGAGGCGGGCCTCGTGGGTCTCTTCTTGGAGACGGGCGACGGTATCGGGCTCGGTGGCGGGGGAGAGGGCGAGGGCAAGGCGCTGGGCGAGGGGGGAGGTGGCATACCCCGCCACCTGGCGAAGGACGGCGGGCAGATCAAGGGGCAGGGGGGAAAAGGACATCCGGGCACACACCTCTCTTCCTGCCGGGAAGGTTATTGGGGACGCAGTTCCTGCTTTACCTCAGCCAATACATCGAGCAACTCTTCATAGGTGCTTGCGCCACCGACGGTATCCCAAAAATTTTCACCAATAAGCACCTCAGAATTCATATCCAGGACCTGAGTTGTGAATCGCCAAGAGTATGTCTTTGGGAAATAAGGGTTGTAGTAAAGTGCCAGAAATGCTTGTGCTTCGCCTAAGTTCTGACGACGAGCGAATGCAATGAAATAGAGCATCTTTCGCTTAGACTCAGGGCATACATCCAAGTTAGGCTTAGGACTCTTCAGTTCCAGAAATAGAGGGCCTGTCGGGCCACCGTCCAGATAGAGGTCTGCCCTGATGGGCACACTTCGCATTTCGCCATCTGTAGACGACAGGATTTCTTTAAGTTCCTCCTGATGGGACGGCTTGCGCTGGCCCAAGCGCAGTTCGGTTACGATACGCTCAATGGTGTTACACGTGTTACCTGGTAAATCACAATTGATATCTTGTCCGATACGGGACACCGCGAATCTCTCAGAGCCGATTATTTTAGCAACTTGAGCATAGAAACCCAGTCCAAGGCTGGTAACGATGCTCCTTTGGAGCTTGAAAGCCAATAGGGCGTCATCTCTGAAAAAGAGGTCGTGAAATGGGTATGCCCGACGCAACTCGGTAACCGATATATTTTGAAGGGGTTTGAGTTTGCGCCGGACGAAATCCGCAATAAACCTCTTCAAGCGGTCGCGTGTCTCCGGCTTCATCTATTTCCTCAAGATGATGATATATTCATACCGTAGCCGGGCATAGCCACCGAGAATTGGGCGCCTAAGCGCTACGCTTTCCCGAAACCCCATCTGGGGAGCCCATGTAAGGATCCTATTGCAGAAGTTGGTGCGGGTGCTGTTTACTACCACATCCCCTAAAATGATGGCAGCGTAGGCGCCAGGTTTGAGCACACGATACATCTCTGCGATTGCCCTATGCATGTCCTGTTCGTAAAGGCGAAGTTTGTCTGTTCTATTTCCCCTCAGCCCGACCATCCGCTCCCGCAGAGATGAAGCGTCAATACCTAAATAGTTTAGCAGATGCTCATCATTTTTGATGTAGTCAAGCGCTATGCTATATGGCGGAGAAGTCACTATACCATCCACACTCTCATCAGGCAAAGGCAAATGCAGGGCATCTCCCAGGTATACGGAGGGCCGTTTAGGATTTAACTGAATCGCCCGAAGTATTTGCCAGGTTCCTTTGAGAGTCGCGGCATATTCGCGCAAATCCTGGAGAAAGAAGTCTTGGATTGGGCGCTCCTTGGCTGTGCCTTTTAGATAAGTATAGTCAGAGAGAGCGTGTAAATAGCACAGCAGGAGGAAATTTTTCCAATCAAACGGTAAATCTGCAACGAATCCCCGGGGCATATGTTCGGACCAGGCCACGTCCAGAATCCTCTTCCCCGTCCAAGGACCACTATCTTCCTGTAATACCCAACGAAGGGCCGATGGGGGCTTCTGGTGAAAATAATGGAAGACCTCCTGTGGACTAGTAGATTGAAGGAATGTATCCAATGAAGGATAGTCAATAAATAGGCAGTCGGCCTTAATTTGAGAGACAATGCACAGGGCGGGGTTGATTTCAACCCCCACGCTGGGGACACCCAGAAGGGCACATTCAATAAGGGTTGTCCCGGAACCGAGAAAGGGGTCAAGAACGATCCCGTCGCCTGTAACGCCCATAAAGTTTATAAGGGATTTTACCATCTGACCATGGAATTTGCCCTTGTAGGGATAAAACCAATGGGTCATATATTGGCTACTGTATCCAATCTGGCCTTTGCCCCGCACGCTGGCAATATACCAGTGGTAGGAGCGTTGGCCGTTGACTTCGGCGAAATACGCCGTCCGCCAGCGAAAGGTCTCAAGGTCGTTTCGCCAGGTGTGAAACTCCAGGCGGGCAAGGAGAAGTTCGTAAAGTTGGCTGACGTCCTCAAAAAGTTTGAGACTTTGGCCTGTATACTTCCCGTCTGTTACCCATACCACGGGGTCCACCAGCATCTCGATGGTAGAAGGTGCTCCCTTGCTCGGCACCGTTCCTGGCACCGGAGACCGTGCAGGCCTGGGATGGCGGGGCATTTTCCTCAGCGGCTTTCCTCCCTTGCCCCCAGTTTACCCGCTCCCGGCTCCGTCGGCAAGCCCACCACGCCGCAACATACGGCCCGCCGGCCTATGGCGCATAGAATTCCAGAAGAAATTGGAGTTTCTCCCGCCTCTTCGTCCCTTGCAGGTGAAGATTTTTATATACTTGACCCCCTTCGTCATTTGTGGGTAACCTCACAAAAGAGGTCTCCTTTAGGACAATCCTATGGGCGTCATGCGCCACCAAACCGTCATTATCGGCACCCGGGGAAGTCCCCTGGCTCTCGTGCAGGCCCACCAGGTGCTTCGCCACCTGGAGACCCTGGGCGTCTCTGCCCGCCTCCACATCATCCGCACCAGCGGGGACAGGGGCCACCGAGGGGGCGTGGGGGTCTTCGTAAAGGAACTGGAAGAAGCCCTGTTGCGGGGTGAGGTGCATCTGGCCGTCCACAGCCTTAAGGATATGCCCACCCAGCAGCCCCCTGGTCTGCGCGTTGCGTGCGTCCTGGAGCGGGCCGACCCCCGGGACGCTCTGGTCTCCCGTTTGGGGCCTCTGGAGCACCTCCCCCCCCATGCCCGTGTCGGATGCGGGAGCCCTCGGCGTATCGCCCAACTGCGGGCCATCCGTCCCGACCTGGATTACCTTCCTATCTCCGGCAACGTGGATACCCGCTTGCGGAAGTTGGAAAGCGGGCAATACGATGCGGTGGTGCTGGCGATGGCCGGGCTCGCTCGCCTGCAGTTGGAGGGGCGCACCACCCAGGTGTTTTCCCTCGCCCAGGTGCTTCCCGCCCCGGGCCAGGGGGCCATTGCCCTAGAGGTCCGGGAAGGGGATGCGAGGGCTCTCCGCCTTGCCCAGGACCTCAACCACTGGCCGACCTGGTGGAGTGTGCTGGCAGAGCGGGCCTTTCTGCGGGCCTTGGGCGGTGGGTGCAGGGTGCCCATCGCTTCCTATGCCCAGGTGCAGGGCAACCGCCTCACCTTGGATGGCTTGGTCATCACTCCCGACGGGCAGACCGCCCTTCGTGGCCAGGTGGAGGGGCGTCCTGAGGAGGCGGAGGCCCTGGGCACCGCCATTGCTCAGCGCCTTCTCGCCCAGGGCGCAGGACATCTGCTGGGGGCGCGGGTATGAGGACCCTGAAAGGCTGGCGCATCCTTGTGCCACGCCCCCAGGGACAGGGGGAGAGCCTGGCTGAGCGCCTGCGCTCCCTGGGCGCCGAGCCTCTCCTCTTCCCCGCTATTCGTATTGAGCCACCGGAGAACTGGATGCCCGTAGACGATGCCCTGCGCCGTGCGCCAGCCTTTCACTGGGTTGTGTTTACCAGCGCCAACGGGGTGCGCATGGCGATGGAGCGCCTGCAGGCCTTGGGCTTGGGGCCGGAGCACCTAAGGAGAACACGCCTGGCGGTGGTCGGGCCTGCCACACTCCAGGCCCTCCAGCACCACGGCCTTGTCTCTACCGCCATGCCCTCTCAGTTCCTTACCGAGGCCATAGCCGACGCCCTGGGGGATGTGCACGGCCAGCGTATCCTCCTCTTGCGGTCGGAAGGCGCCCGCAAAGCCCTGGTGGACCTCCTCACCGCCCGTGGTGCCCAGGTGGAGGAGGTCGCCGTCTACCGCGTCGTCCCCCGGCAGGATGGGGCAGAACTCCAGCGTCTCTTGGCCCCTCTGCCCCATCTGGTCGTCCTTACCAGTCCCTCCATTGCCCGTGCCTTGGCGTCCCTGGCCCTTTGCCTACAACCTCCTGTCTCCCCGGGGCAGTTGCCGGCGGTGTGCATCGGGCCCATAACTGCGATTTCCGCCCGACAGGAGGGTTTTCCTGTCATCGCTGTGGCGGTGCAACACAGCGAGGACGGGCTGATAGACGCCGTGCTGGAGGCAGTCGGCCGATACCCTACAACCCTATACAGGGAGGTGGCCTGTGACCCAAATTGCCAGCAGGAACCTGGCCCCCGCTGACCGTCTGCGCCGTCTCCGTCGCACCCCCACCCTGCGCCGGCTGGTGCAGGAGACCACCCTTTCCTCTAAGGACTTCATCTATCCCCTCTTTGTCTGTCCCGGTGTGGATAGGGAGGAGCCGGTGCCCAGTATGCCGGGTGTCTCTCGCCTGTCGGTGGACCGGCTAGAAAGAGAGGCGGAAACGCTGGCGGGCCTGGGCATCCCGGCAGTGCTCCTCTTTGGCGTCCCTGAGGAGAAGGACCCCTACGCCCGCCACGCCTACGCCTCCGATGGCCTGGTGCCCCAGGCGGTGCGCCGGATAAAGGGGGCGGTGCCCGACCTGGTGGTCATGACCGACATCTGCGTATGCTCGTATACCGACCATGGCCACTGTGGCGTGGTGCGCAATGGCACCGTGGACAACGACGAGACCCTGGGCATCCTGGCCCGCATGGCCGTGGCCCACGCCGAGGCCGGGGCGGATATCGTCGCACCCAGCGCCATGATGGACGGGCAAGTGCAGGCCATCCGGGACGCCCTGGATAAGGAGGGCTTCACCCAGGTCGCCATTATGGGCTACTCGGCCAAGTTCGCCTCAGCCTTCTACGGCCCCTTCCGGGAGGCAGCCGACTCCGCCCCCCAGTTCGGCGACCGCAGGTCCTACCAGATGGACCCGCCCAACGCCCGGGAGGCCCTGCGGGAGATAGAGCGGGACATCGCCCAGGGAGCAGATATGGTGATGGTGAAGCCGGCCCTGGCCTATTTGGATATTATCAGGCGGGCACGGGAGCGTTTTGACCACCCCCTCGGCGCCTACAATGTGAGCGGGGAATACGCCATGCTCAAGGCAGCGGCCCAGCGGGGCTGGCTGAACGAGCGCCTGGCGGTGCTGGAGGTGCTTACCGCCATCAAGCGGGCTGGGGCGGACTTCATCCTGACCTACTTCGCCAAGGACGCCGTCCGCTGGCTCCGGGAGGAGGGGTAGGAGGGGATGGCTCCCGCAGCCTCCTCACGCCTGGTGCTCCTGGGCACCAGTTTCAAAACCGCTCCCCTGGCCCTGCGGGAGCAGGTCGCTGTCCCTCCCGACGGCCTGCCCGACGCCCTGCAGACGCTGAAGGCATATCTCCCTCGGGCGGTGCTGGTGTCTACGTGCAACCGCACCGAGATCTATTTCTCTCCCTGTGAGGGCCACGGCCTTCGGGAGGCCTACCGCTTCCTCCATTCCCACTTTGGCATCACCCGCACCCAGGTGAAGCGCTTTTTCTACCGCCGGCAGGGGTGGGAGGCAGTGCGCCACCTCTTCCGTGTGGTCTGCGGGCTGGATTCCCAGGCTGTAGGGGAGGCAGAAATCATGGGGCAGGTGCGCCACGCCTTCCAGACGGCGGTCAGCCTGGGCATGGCCGGTCCGCCCCTAGACCGGGTCTTCCACTCGGCCTTCCAAACTGCTCGCCAGGCACGCCAGAGGGCAAGTCTACCCCCCGTTTCCCTGGCCCACTGGGCAGTGGATACCGCCTTATCTGCAGTATCGGCCAACGGCCCCGTGGACGCCCTCGTTGTGGGAGCGGGGGAGGTCGGCACGCAGGTCGCCCTGGCCTTGCGCAGGAAGGGTGTGGGCCGTATATGGGTGGCCAACCGAACCTTCTCCCGGGCCCAGGCCCTGGCAGAGTTGGTGGATGGGGAAGCCGTCCCGCTGGGGCGCCTGGCCATCCTGTTGGCTCAGGCGGACCTCCTCATCGTTTCGGTGCGTAGCGGGAGGCCTCTCCTCTCGCCCGGCGACCTGTTCTCCGCTCTGAAACAGCGCTCTAAGCCCTTGTGCATCGTGGATATGGCCCTTCCCCGCTCTGTCCACCCGGCTGTGGGTCTTTTGCACGGTGTGCGCCTGTTTACCCTGGACGACCTAAAGCCCGCTTCGGGCAACGGAGCCTGTGTGCCTCCTGAGGTGCTCCACCAGATGGAGCAAGCCGTTGAGGAGGGCTTGGCCCGCTTCGCCACAGTGTGGAGGAGCCTGTCCGCCCTTCCCGCCATCTCCACTTTGCACCGGTGGGCGGAAGGGGTGCGCCAGGAAGAGACCCACCGGTTGTTGCGCTCACTGCGTCATCTGGATGCAGAAGGCTATGCCCACGTGGAGGCCTTCGGCAAAGCCCTGGTAGGGCGCCTCCTGACCCCAGTGGTGGAGCACATGAAGGCCCGCCCCTCGCCCGCTCGTCTACGCAGAGTGCTGGCCTTATTCGGCCTAGACTGTCCTTCCCGTAGCGCCGACCCACAGGGCGTTACCCCTTCAACCCTCGCCTTGCATATGAGACCTCCGGAGGGGGGTGAGGTATGACCTCCCGCCTCCGCTCCCATGCCCTGTATCAGCGGGCAGCACAGGTTATCCCCGGAGGGGTCAACAGCCCTGTCCGCTCGTGGAAGGGGGTCGGCGGGGAACCCTTTTTTGTGGTGCGAGGGCAGGGAAGCCGGGTATGGGATGCCGACGGGAATGTCTACATAGATTATGTGTGCTCCTGGGGTCCCCTCATCTTGGGACACGCCCATCCCCGGGTAGTAGAAGCGGTCGCCCATGCCCTGTCCAGAGGCACCTCCTTCGGCATGCCGACCGAGGCAGAAGTAGCCCTGGCAGAAGCCATCTGCCAGGCTATCCCCTCAGTGGAGATGGTGCGCTTGGTCAACTCGGGCACCGAGGCGACTATGAGCGCCCTGCGCCTGGCCCGGACGGTAACAGGCCGTCCTAAAGTGATAAAGTTCGCCGGCGGTTACCATGGCCACGCCGATGCCTTCTTGGTGCGGGCGGGGTCCGGCGCCCTTACCCTGGGCGTTCCCGATAGCGCCGGCGTTCCCCCCTCGGTTGCCCAGGATACCCTGGTAGCCCCCTACAACGACCTGGAAAGGGTGGAGCACCTCTTTTCGGCCTTCCCGGAGGAGATCGCTGGCGTTATCGTGGAGCCGGTGGCGGGGAACATGGGGGTGGTGCTCCCCAAGCCTGGATTCCTAGAGGGCCTGCGCTCCCTCACCCGCCGATATGGGGCGCTCCTCATCTTTGACGAAGTGATCACGGGCTTCCGTTTGTGCTACGGAGGCGCTCAAAACCTTTTCAATGTCCAGCCCGATATCACCTGCCTGGGGAAGATCATCGGTGGCGGCTTGCCGGTAGGGGCATATGGGGGGCCGAGGGAGGTCATGAGCCAGGTGGCACCTTTGGGGCCCATGTATCAGGCGGGCACCCTGTCGGGCAACCCCCTGGCGGTGTCTGCAGGCCTTGCCACCCTGGAAGTCCTCCGGGAGCCGGGCACCTACCAGCGTCTGGATGCCCTGGGCGCACGGCTGGAGGAGGGCCTACGGGAGGCCGCCGCAGAAGTGGAGGTGCCCCTCGTGGTCAACCGCATCGGCTCCATGCTCTCCCTCTTCTTCACCACCGAGCCGGTGGAGAACTGGGAGGGGG
>BEHZ01000047.1 GCA_002923335.1 bacterium HR23
GGGTGAAGGTGCCCCCATAAGTGGTGGCGGAGCCGGCTTCTCGCCAGGTTCCCCCTACCTGCACCTCGGCGGTGATGCGGGTGCCATCGGGGGCGGGGCGTCCGTCCAGGGTAACGGAGCCGGCGAAGCGCATCACCTGGGGTTGGGCGTAGACAGGTGTGCTGGCCATGGCCAGCAAGAGGGCAGTGAGAAAGGCAAAGGTGAAGGCCTTACGCATCCTCTTCCTCCTGATGGTCTAGGCTCTATGGTAATCCCTCTGGGGGGCGAAGTAAAGGGAGTGGGAGGCCTTTTTCCCGTTCCGGGGCGTCACTCCGGGGTAGAGGCCAGGCGGTGGAGGCGCTCCCTGAGGACCAGGAGGGCGTGGCGCACCTGGGGGTCGGTGTCCATCTGCAGGCGCACTTTCTCGCAGGCGTGGAGCACCGTGGTGTGGTCTTTCCCCCCCAGCAGACGACCGATCTCGGTGAGGGGGCGCTGGGCCTCCTCCCGCAGGAGGAACATGGCGATGTGGCGGGCGGTTGCGGTAACCTTGTCCCTGCGGGGGCCTTTGAGGGCCATAGGCTCCAGCCCAAAGTGCTGGGCCACGGCGCTCACTACCTCCTCCGGGTCCAGGGGACGGCGCTCACGGGTGGTGCCCGGCAGTTCCAGGGCCTGCTGGGCCAGTTCTAGGGTAATGGGGCGGCCCGTGAGGTCGGCCAGGGCCGAGAGGCGATTGAGCACCCCTTCCAGTTCCCGTATGGAACGGTAGATACGCCGTCCGAGGAAGTCCAGCACCGCCGACGGCACAGCCAGGCCTAGGGCGTCGGCTTTGGCCCGCAGGATGGCCAGGCGGGTCTCCAGGTCGGGAGGCTGAATATCGGCCACCAGCCCCCACTCAAACCGGGAGCGCAGACGGTCCTCCAGGGGGCGCAGGGCTTTGGGGGGGCGGTCGCAGGTGAGGACGATCTGCTTGCTGGCGTTGTGCAGTTCGTTGAAGATGTGGAAGAAGGCTTCCTGCGTCTGCTCTTTGCCGATGAGGAAGTGGACATCGTCCACCAGCAAGATGTCCAGGGAACGGAAGCGCAGGCGAAAGGCCTCGGCCTTCCCTTCCCGGATGGACCGGATGAACTCGTTGGTGAACTGCTCGGCGCTGGTGTAAAGCACTCGCATCCCCCGCTCCAGACAGCGGTGCCCAATGGCGTGGAGCAGGTGGGTCTTGCCTAGCCCCACATCGGAATAGAGGAAGATAGGGTTGTATTTGCTTCCCGGATGCTCGGCAGCCCCCACGGCGGCGGCGTGCGCGTAGCGGTTGGACTCTCCCACGATGAAGGTCGCGAAGGTGTATCTGGGGTTGAGGGACATGCCGAGGGACTCGCCCGGCGTTACGGGAGGGACCGGGGGGCTGGGGGAAGGAGGGGGGGTGGGAAAGGCACCTGGGCCTTTGGGCACCACCCGGAACTCTACTTCCACGGGGCGTCCCAGGGTGCGCTCCAGGGCATCCCGCACCAGGCCATAGGCCCTCTGTTCCAGGTAGGCCTGGGCGAAGGGGCTGGGGGTGCCTACGATGAACCGCTCCCCTTCCAGCGCCTGCCCTACCGTTTCCCGCAGGAAGGCCTCATAGGTGCCGCGGGCAACCTCCACTTGCAGGATGCCCAATACCCGCTCCCAAATCGCCTGGGGTGGTAAGTTGGCGGATGGTTGCATATCTAACCCCTGGATCACCGGCGTGATCAACGGATCGGATGGGCGGGCGTCGGCCGGGAAGGCCGAGGTGGGGTTGATGCTCCTGAAAGCCTAAGGCAACGGGCTGGGGGAGTGCAAGGGCGGAAACGCCCTTTTATTCCGCTGATTGCCCCCTCGGCACAGCACCTTGTTCTACACCCGGCCGAGCCATATCCCCAGGAGAACAACCCCTAACACCACACCGCCGTTGACGCTGGCGACCCGTGCAGTGGCACGGCGCAAGGCCTGGGCCTGCGCCAGCAAGGTAGGAGAGGGGGGATTGGTGGCTTGGGCAACCCGCTCCCGGCGGGAGGCCATGCGGGGGAGGACCCAGTCGTGGAGGACCTCCAGCACCAGCGACACTCCCACCAGCAGAACCTTGGCCAGGAAGAGGCCCATCTGCGGGTAATCTTCCAGTGCGCCGGTGAAGAGCGCCCCCAGGAAGCCCCGCATGAACCCCAACACCACCCCAGCGCCAATGGTAAGGGCGATGGCGGGCCAGGCCACCCACAGGAAGCGTCGGCCCACGGCCCGCACCAGGGCTTGTCCCTGCTCTCCGAAGGCGCGGCTGGTGGGCACCAGCACCAGGCCGATAAACAGGATTCCCCCGAACCAGACCACTGCCCCCAGCAGGTGGAGCGCCACCAGAAGGAAATACATGGTGTCCCTTTGGGGGTCAGGCTTTACGGGCCCAAATGGTGTGGTAGTTTTCGCCCCGCACCACAGCCCCCAGTTCCTTGCGCTCCAGACGGCGCAGTTCCTCCAGGGCGATACGGCACCGTGTTACCGCCTCCGGGTGCCCACAGGAGGCGACCCGCTCAAGGAGGGCATCGGCTACACTGAGGCGGAAGAGGCTGTCCACATAGCGGGGCCAGGGGACGGCCAGGAGTTTTTTGGGGCGGGGCCAGTGGGGGCGCATCCGGCGCACACTGCGCAGGCGCTCCGCCAGGGAACTGGTCATGGGTGCGATGCGCACCAGGGGTGGTTCCTCTGGTGTGCACCGGAAGTCTATGACCAGCGTCTTACGCAGGAGGGGGAAGAAGAGGGAGAGGACCTCGGCTTGCTCCAGCCCCGCGCGCATCTGCTGCAGGTCAATGGTAAACTCCATATCCACGGCGACACCTCCCCCATTCTATCCGTGGAGCGCCGATGGGACTTGTTACTGCTGGAGGAGTTTGCGCACCTCGTCGGTAAAGGCCGGGAGCACTTTCTTCCAGTCCCCCACCACGCCGAAGCGAGCCTCCTGGAAAATAGGGGCGTCGGCGTCCTTGTTGATGGCGACGATATTCTTGACGGTGGAGACACCTGCCATATGCTGGCTGGCGCCGGAAATCGCCACCGCAATATACAGGTCGGCGGTGATGGTCTTGCCTGTGAGGCCGATCTGATACTGATAGGGGAGCCAGCCGGCGTCGCACACTGCCCGGGAGGCGCCCACGGCACCACCCAGCAAGCGAGCCAGTTCCTCCAGTTGCTGGAAAGGCTCCGGCCCGCCCAGGCCACGCCCGCCCCCCACCACCACACGGGCATCCTCCAGACGGATGCCGGTGGCCTCCACCTTCTTCCGTTCCAGCACTTTCACCTTGACCGCGGCCGGTTCTATGGCGACGGGGATGGCCTGCACAGGAGCGGTGCGACCAGGGGTGGGGTCGAGGGGTTCAAAGGCCTTGGGGCGCACGGTCGCCACAAAGGGTTTCTCCCGCAGGGCGACCCGTGCCATCGCGTTGCCGCCGTAGACCGGGCGCTCGGCGATGAGGGCGTCCCCCTCTATCTTCAGGGCGACCACATCCTGGGCTACCCCTACGCCCAGCCGGAAGGCGAGCCGAGGCCCCACATTGATGCCCAGGGGGGTCTTGCCCAAAAGGACCACCGAAGGGCGCACCTGCTGCACAGCCCTCTCCAGAGCAATGAGGTGGTAATCAGGATGAGGCTCTCTCAGGAGGGGGTGCTCGGCCACATAGACCCGGTCAGCCCCCAGGGCGCCGGCCTCTTTGGCAACCTCCCCACCCTTCTCGGCGGGGATGAAGGTGCAAAGGGGTTCCCCCAGGGCTTGGGCCAGGGGGCGCCCGGCCGAGAAGAGTTCTTTAGAGATAGAGGCCAGACCGCCATCGGCCAGTTCGGCGAAGACGAGAACACCGGGCATGGTGCACCTCTTCTAGATAAGTTTGGCTTCCCGCAAACGGCGGGCCAGGTTGCGCCCTTTCTCCTCGTCGTTATCCCCGGAGATGAACTCGCACTTCTTCTGGCGCACGGGGATATAGAGGTCCAGGAGTTCTACCTTGGGCTTCAGGTCCGCGGGGTTGAGGCCCAGGTCGGCCAGTTTGCGGATAATGGGCTGTTTGCGGGTGGAGGCCATAATGCCCCGCAGGGTGGGGTAGCGGGGCTGGCCCAGTTCGTTGCTTACGGTGATCACCGCAGGGAGGGGCACTTGAATAACCTCGGCGCCGTCGGGGACAACCCGTTCCACCACCACCGTGCCGTCCTTCACCTCCACCTTCCGTGTGATGTGGACGCAGGGTAGGCCCAGGAACTCGGCGATGGCCAGGGGCACCTGCGCCTGGTCCCAGTCCGATGCCTGGCGCCCACACAGCACCAGGTCCACCGTCCCCATGCTCTTGATGGCGGCGGCCAGCACCCGTGCGGTCTGGAAGGCGTCCAGGTTTTCGCAGGCGTCGTCTTGCACCAGCACCAGTTCATCGGCCCCCATGGCCAGAGGCTTCTTGATGACATCCAGGACGAAGGATTTGCCGGCAGAGAGCACCGTAATCTTCACATTGCTGGCGCCCAGGGCATCCTTGATGCGGAGGGCTGCCTCTACAGCGTTCTCGTCAAAGCCGTTGACCACGGGGGGAACATTGGCGGGGCCGACCATGCGTTTGCGGGAGGGGTCTATCTGGAGGGCGGAGGGAGGGGTTTCGGGGTCCAGAACCTGTTTGGCGGTTACAACGATGGTAAGGGGCACAGCCGCCTCCTTGTCGCAGGCTTGCAGATTGGCAAAGGGCAGATGCCTAACCTAGTGCACTATATCACAAGCGGCAAGGGGGCGTCAATACCCCCTGGGCCCGGCTCTCCCTCCATCACCCGCGGGCCCAGGAGCGCTTCTGCGTCCTGGTGAATCTCCCTGGACAGGAAAGGGCCAGGGCGGTAATATGAGTCCGAGTCCCTTGACAGCGGTTAGCGTGGAGGCGTGTATGCGCAACTCGGGTTGGCTACATCGTTGGCTATACTTTTGGGTTGTTCTGCCGGTAGGCGGGGCGCTCCTATTGTTGCTGGCGTGCCGGCCGGCTGCGGCTCCTACTCCCACGCCGGTGCCCCCCACTCCTACCCCTCGCCCCGCTCCGGCGCCTTCTCCCACTCCTGCGCCGGCCCAGCCTGGGCCCACTCCCACCGTCCCGGTGCTGGCCACCCCTACCCCTTACCCAACGCCCACTCCTCTCCCTCCCACAGCCAAGATAGACTACGGCGGTATCTTCACCTTCCCTACCCAGGAGCAGGCCCCCGCCTTTGACATGTATTGGGATGGGAGCAACATCGTGGTCCAGCCGGCCTCCCTCGTTCATAACGGTCTCCTGGTCATCGACAACTTCATCGGCCCCGGCACCCTTCAGCCGGAACTGGCCGAGCGGTGGGAGGTGGCCAACGACGGGAAGACATACACCTTTTACCTGCGCAAAGGGGTCACCTTCCACGACGGGGCTCCAGTTACCTGCGCCGACGCCGAGGCGTCTCTGAAAGCCATGGCGGATACCGCCGTCTCCACCTTGCAGGCCTACCTGGGCGTGGAGTCTGCCCAGTGCCGGGACGACAGCACCCTGGTGGTTACCCTGAAGGAGCCTAACGCCATGTTCCTCCCCGCCCTGGGCGGGAGCAGGACGGCCATCTACCGCAAAGCCGTGGCCGATGCTTTGCGGGCCGAGGGGAAGCCCCGGTCCGCCGTAGCCAAGGACCCGCAGAAGGTGCTGGTGGGCGCCGGTCCCTTCCTCTTTGACCGCTGGACCTCGGGGGTGGACTACTGGTTCAGGCGCAACCCCAACTACTGGAAGAGCGATACCCTGGGCAACCGCCTCCCTTACCTGGAGCAGGCGCATGTGGTCATTATGCCCGACCTGTCGGCCATCTTCGCAGCGTTTCGTGCGAAGAAGTTGACGGTTACGGGCATTGCCCGCAACCTGGAGCCCAGCGAGGCGGAGATCCTGAAGCGCCGATACCCCGACGCCGTCCAGGAGATCGCCCCCCGGGGGGCGTGGTATGTGATCCATTTCCACAACCAGAAGCCCCCGGTGAATGATAAGCGGGTGCGCCAGGCCTTTGCCTATGCCGTTGACCAGCGGGCCGAAATCCAGAAGGTTACGGAGGGATGGGGTGTGCTGGGGGGCTACATCGGCCCGCACCTGAAACCCTACGCCCTGCCGGAGGAGGAACTCCTCCAACACCCCTACTTCAGCACCGATATGCAGGCCCGCCGGGCCAAGGCCCGGGAACTCCTGCGGGAGGCGGGTTTCCCCGAGGGCCTGACCCTGGAGATGCCCTCCCGCTCCGGCCCTCTTTATAACCGCTCCTACCCTGCCCACCAGGCCGACCTGGAGCAGGTGGGGATCAGGGTTACCATCCGCATGCTGGACACCGCTGCCTACACGGACCTGAATACACGGGGGGACTTTGTCATCTCCTCCCAGGCACCCGCGGTTACGGTGGTGGACGACCCCAGCGCCTACACCTTCCCCTATCTGTGCTCTCAACCCCCCTCTGTCAATGTGACCCGCTACTGCAACCCCGAGTTTGACCGCATCTGGGCGGAGCAGAACAAGGAGGTGGACCCTGCTAAGCGGGCGCTCCTCACCCGGCAACTGGAGCGTATCTTGCTGGAGGACGTGCCCGACCTGCGCACCTATTACTGGGTGTCGGCTATGGCCTACTGGAACCGGGTGCAGGGATGGCGGTTGACCACGGGCGACCAGGTCTATAACTTCCGCCATCTGGAGACGGTCTGGTGCAAGGGGGGCCAGTGCCAGTAGGCCCCTCCCGGAGCGCGGACGCAAGGCTCTAGCGGAGATGCCCGGTGCACACCTACATCCTGCGCCGAATCCTGCTGTCTATCCCCACTTTCCTGGGGGCAGTGGTGCTGGTGTTCGTGATTATGCGCCTGCTCCCCGGGGATGTGGTGTCGGTGCTGGTGCCGGGGGGTGAAGGCACCACTGCCTCCACGGAGCAAATACAGCGCTTGCGGGAGCAGTTGGGGCTTACCCGCCCTCTCTACATCCAGTTCTGGGACTGGTTCACTAAGGCGGTGCGCTTCAACTTCGGCCAATCCCTCTGGACGGGTCAGCCCATTACCAGCGAGTTCAAACTCCGCTATCCGGTTACCATTAGCCTGCTGGTGGTCAGCCTGGCGGTGTCGGTGGCCATTGCCTTGCCCGCCGGCGTTCTGATGGCCCTGAAGCAGGACACCTGGGTAGATTATGCCTTGCGCATCTTCACCATCGCCGGGCTCTCGGTGCCCAACTTCTTCGTGGCCATCCTGCTTATCCTGGGGCTCCTGCTCTTCTTCAACTGGACGCCCCCTTTGGAATACCGCCCCCTCTGGGAGGACCCCTGGCTGAACTTCAAGCGCTTCATCCTCCCCGCCGTGGCGACGGGCTACCGCCTCTCGGCCATCGGTGCGCGAATGACCCGCTCCAGCATGCTGGAGGTGCTGAGGGAGGACTACATCCGCACCGCGCGGGCTAAGGGCCTGCGGGAGATGGTGGTGGTCTCCCGCCACGCCCTCAAGAACGCCATTATCCCTGTGGTTACCCTGATCGGGCTGGAGGTCATTGCCCTCTTCGGGGGCATCGTGATCGTGGAGACGGTCTTCACCATCCCCGGGATGGGGCGTTTCCTGGTAGATGCCATCTTCCACCGGGACTACACCTCGGTGCAGGCGCTGGTGTTTGTCTTCGCCATTTTCGTGCTGGTGGTGAACCTGGTGGTGGACCTGGTCTACGCCTGGCTGGACCCCCGTATCCGTTACCGCTAGGGAGAGCGAGATGGCGTGGCCTCAGGCGCAGGAACAAAGACTGATGGCGGGCATCTTGGCCAAGCGCCGACGCTGGCTGGCGGGGCTGGTGCGGTTTGCACGGCGCAAACCCCTGGGCGCGCTAGGGGCGGTGGTGATGCTCCTCTTTGCGGTGATGGCCCTGGCCCCCGGCCTTTTCGGGGCGGGTAACCCCAACGTGCAAGACGCCGCCCAAATCCTCAAGCCCCCCTCCTCGGCCCACTGGTTCGGCACCGACAACTTTGGACGGGACATGTATAGCCGTATCGTTTACGGGGCCCGCATCTCGGTGTATGTGGGCCTGGCCTCCACCGTTATCGCCACTCTGGTAGGGCTGGTGCTGGGGTTGGTCAGCGCCTATTACAGTGGGTGGGTAGACAACCTCGTTCAGCGCCTGATGGACATCCTCTTCACGTTGCCTCCGCTGGTGCTGGCCCTGGCCATCGTTACCATGCTGGGGCCGTCCATGAACAATGTGCTCATCGCCATCTCCATTCCCCGCATACCGGGGACGGTGCGCCTGGTGCGATCGGTGGCCCTTTCGGTGAACCATACCCAGTATATGGAGGCGGCCCGTGCCCTGGGGGCCGGCCCCTTGCGCCAGATGTTCCTCCACATGGCCCCCAACTGCCTGGCGCCTCTTATTGTGTATGCGACGGCCGGGCTGGGCACCGCCATCCTCACCGAGGCGTCCCTGAGTTTCCTGGGGATGGGGGTGCCTCCGCCGGCGCCCTCGTGGGGGCGGATGTTGTCGGTGGAGGCCATGCGCTATTTTGAAATCCTTCCGTGGCTGGCCATCTTCCCCGGCATCGCTATCAGCGCAGCGGTCTTCGGGGCCAACCTCTTTGGGGACGCCCTGCGGGACGCGCTGGACCCCAAACTCCGGGGGCGCACCTAGCGCCGAAGGGAGACGCCGGCAGGCGCTCTGTAAGCCTGGGGATGGGGTTGCCCTACTCTAGAATTTCGTAGGGGCTGGGGGTGGGCCATTGGGGCACCAGCCCTACGAACATTATGCCTCCCACCACCAGCAGACGCAGGGGCAAATCCCCCGTGTTGAAGGTGCGGTGGGGGACATCCGGCGGGTTGTAGACGGCATACCCCTCCCGCACCTCGTAGCGCTCCCCTCCGCTTTCCAGCATCCCCCGCCCCTGGAGCACATAGTAGACCTCTTCACAGTTGTGCTTGTGCAGGGGCGAGTGGGCGCCCGGGGCTATCTCCACGATGCCCATAATCAGGGTCTTGGTGGGCACCCCCGTCTCCGGATAGATGACCTTGATATCTCTTACCCCCGGGCGGGCCTCCATGGGGGCGCCGGGACGGAACTCCTCGGGCCGGACCACCACCTTAGGCCTGGGCGTCATGTGCACCTCCCTCTTGTTGTTCTTCCAGAGCCAGCACCTTTCTATAGTCGGGGTCCCAGAAGGCACTGCTCCCGAGGCGCACCTGTGCCTCGGGGGGGCTGGGGCGAGGGCGCAGGCGCTCGGCGTCCACCGGTTCGGTGCCGATAACGCCGGCCAGTTCCATTTCGGCGATGGCCTCCGGGGAGTAGCCCAACAGGTCGGCGAGAACCGGGCGGTTGTGCTCCCCCAGGCGGGCGATGAAGCGGATAGACCCTCGGGAGCGAGAGAACTGATAGGGCCGCACCGTGTAGACACGGGTGCCTACCCCTTCCACCTCCGGGGGATGGGTGTAGCGCTCAAAGAACCCCCGCTGACGGAAGTGAGGGTCGGTGAGGAGGTCCTTGGCGTGGAAGACGCTGGCGGAGGGGATGCCTTGCTCCTGCAGGCGGAGCATCACCGTGCGCTTGTCCAGGGTGCGGGTCCACCGGGCGATAAGGGCGTCCAGGGCGTCCTGGTTGGCCCAGCGGGCCTCGTATGTGGCGAAGCGGGGGTCCTCCAGCAGGTCGGGACGCCCCATCACTTGGCACAACCGTTTCCACTCCTCTTCGGTGCGGACGGCGATGGTAACCCACTCGTCCTGGCCGGCGCAGGGATAGCATCCATGGGGCACCATCCAGCGGTGGGCGTTGCCCATGCGGGGGGGATATGTGCCGGATGTCTGGTATTCCAGAAGGGCGACCCCAATGCAGGAGATACCCGTCTCATACATGGACATGTCTATGAAGACGCCCTTTCCAGTCCGCCGGCGGTAGTGCAGGGCCATAAGGATGACCAGGGCGTTGTTCCATGCCGCGGTGATGTCCATGTAGGAGGGGTTGGCCCGCACAGGGGGGCCACCCTTATAGCCGGTGAGGTGGGAGAGGCCGGTAACTGCGTCCACGGTGCGGGCGAAGGCCCCATAGCGCCGCCACGCCCCCGTCTGCCCGTAGCCGGTGGTGCGGAGCATAATGATGTCCGGCTTTACCTGGCGGAGGGCCTCGTAGTCCAGGCCGAAGCGCTCCATCACCCCGGCCCGGTTGTTCTCCGCCACCACATCGCTGATGGCCACCAGGCGTTTGGAGGCATCTACCCCTTGGGGCTTGGTGAGGTCCAGGGTCAGGCTCCTCTTGTTGCGGTTCCACAGGTGGTGAATGCCCCCCTGGTCCCAGAAGCGCTGGCCGGGGCGGTTATCGGGATACGGTCCCATGGTGCGGGTCTCCACCCGTGCCAGGGACTCCACCCGAATTACCTCCGCCCCCATATCCGCCAGGATGACGGTGCACCAGGGCAGTTGCAGGTAGTCCTCGACGCTCAGGATGCGCACCCCTTGCAGGGGAAGGGTAGGCGCACCGTGGTTTTCCATCTCTGTCCCCCTATCTAGATAATGCCGGTGGCCTTCCAGCGGGCCAGAGCCTCCCGGGGGTAGCCCAGCCATCCGCAGTAGACCTCCTCGTTGTGCTGGCCCAGGAGGGGGGCGGGGCGTATCTCTCCGGCCGGCTGGCCGTCCAGGCGGAAGCCCGAGCGGGGATAGCGCAGGGTGCCCAGCGCGGGATGGGCCACCTCCTGGAAAGCGCCCCGTTCGTTCAGGTGGGGGCAGGCTAGCACCTCTTCGGGCGTCTGCACGACCCCCAGCACGAAGCGCTCCCGCATCCCCGTATGGAAGACCTCATACTTGCCCCGCTCCCGCAAGCGGTCCACCAGGATGGCCTGAATCTCCGCGCCGTGTTGTGCCCGCCCTTCCCGGGTGGCGAAGCGAGGGTCCCGCAGTTCCGGGGCCTGGAAGAAGTCGGCGAACTTCTCCCACGGGTTGCCCCCGCCCGTGGTGATGCAGATGTATCCATCCTTGCAGGGGAGGTAGTCGCCATCGGTGGGGTTGGGGCTGCGCGGCCCACGGGTGGCGACTACTCCCAGGTACGCATACTGCACGATGTGCATGGGGGGTTGGCTAGCCACCGCCTCGGCGATGGAGACATCCACGTGCTGGCCACGGCCCGTCTCCCACCGTTCCATGACCGCCAGCATCGTCGCAATGGCAGCGCACCGCCCCCCCATTATCTGGGCCTGCTCCAGGGCCACCTGCACCGGGGGCTTGTCGGCATCCCCGCTCAGATACAAGAAACCGCTAATGGCCTGGAGGGTGATGTCCTCCACGGCGAAGTCTTTGTAAGGGCCGTATTGGCCGAAGGGGGTAACGGAGACGAGGATGAGGCGGGGGTTTATCTCCTCCAGGGCGGGGTAGCCCACGCCCAGGGCGTCCAACTCCCCTGGCCGCAGGTCTTCTATGAGGATGTCGGCGCGGCGGGCCAACTCTTTCAACAGGTTTGCGCCCTGGGGCGTGCGGATGTTCAGGGTGATGCCTTTCTTGCCGGTGTTGAAGTAAGCAAAGGTCAGGCTTTTTTCAGGGTGGGGGATGTTGTGGGGGAAGGGGCCTCGTCGGCGGGCGTAGTCCCCCTCGGGAGGCTCAATCTTGATGACCTGGGCGCCCTGGTCGGCCAGGAGTTTGGCCGAGAGCGGCCCGGCAACGCCCTGCGACATGTCCAGAACCACCAGATCGTTCACCAGACCGATGCTCATCCCTGCTCCTTCTGGCGCATTATGGACTGCATCCGGCGCTTGAGGTCATCCTTCTGGGCGCACGCCTGGGCGAAGGCCAAAAATTCCCGTAGGGCGTGGGCCACCTGACGGTCTATGATACGGCCATCCACGATGGCGAAAGCCTCGCCCTGTGCCCACGCCTGATCAAAGGCGCCCAGGATGCGTTGGGCCTGGGCCACCTCCTCCGGGGGAGGGGTGAGGCCGGCGTTGCCGGCGTCTACCTGGGCAGGGTGAATGCCTCCGCCGGTGCGGAAGCCGGCCCTTCGCTTGGCCTCCTCCCGGCGCAGGAGCGCCTCCCGGTCGGCGTAGCCGAAGGGGGCACCGGGGGACCAGACACCGCTGGTAACCTCTTTCCCTAAGGCACGGGCCACCAGGTCGGTCCACCCTCGGTAAAAGGCCAGCACATCCCTGTCTGCTTCCATCTGGATGCCCATATCGGCGGTCAGGTCGCCGGGGGAGACGCTGCCGAACTGGCGGATGCGAGGGCTGGCCTGAGCGATG
>BEHZ01000048.1 GCA_002923335.1 bacterium HR23
TCTTTGCCCAGCGGGCGGTGCCGCCTGCTGGAGTTGTGCTGGCAGGGGGCACGGCCAACCTGCGGGGGATGGACACCCTTTTCCGGGAGGGGCTGGAGACCCCGGTGCGGGTGGCGTTGCCCCGAGGTGTGGAGGGGCTTCCCCGGGAGATGCAGGACCCTTCTTACTCGGCGGTGGTGGGTGCCCTGCTCTGGGGGACTCGCCAGGCCATCTCCCATCGTTTGGCACGGGGGGCGCAGAACGGACACAAGGGGAGGCATATGAGCGTGGTCGTGAACTGGCTGCGGGAGCGCGCCAGGCGGGTTGCCCTGTGAACAGCAGGGCCTAGATGATGGAGAAGGAGGTCTCTATGGGCATACTGCAACAGAACTTCAAGGCGGATTCCCTGGGCACCCCTGTCATCAAGGTGGTGGGCATCGGTGGGGGCGGCTCCAACGCCGTCAGCCGAATGTTCCGGGAGCCTATCCCCGGTGTGGAATACTATGTGGTGAACACCGATGTGCAGGCTCTCTCCCGCTCAGAGGTCCCTAACCGGATCGCCATCGGGGAGAAGTTGACCCGCGGCATGGGGGTGGGAGGCAACCCGGACCTGGGACGGCAGGCGGCGGAGGAGAGTCGGGATGACCTGGCGGAGGTGTTGAAAGGAGCAGATATGGTCTTCCTGGCGGCGGGCATGGGCGGTGGCACCGGCACAGGAGCATCCCTATTGTGGCGGAAATCTGTAAGGAAGTGGGGGCGCTCACCGTCGCCGTGATTACCAAGCCCTTCTCCTTTGAAGGCCCCAAGCGCCGGCGCATCGCCGAGGACGGTATCCACCGCCTCAAGGACAAGGTGGATGCTCTCATTACCATCCCCAACGACCGGCTGAAGATGGTGCTCACCGACCAGAAACTGACGGTGAACAACGCCTTCCGCCTGGCCGATGAGGTGTTGCGCCAGGGGGTGCAGGCCATCGCCGAACTGGTTACCATCCCCGGGGAAATCAATCTGGACTTCGCCGATGTGCGGGCGGTGCTCACGGGGAGCGGGCCGGCGTGGCTGGGCATCGGCCGGGCACGGGGCGAGCGCCGTGCCGAAGAGGCGGCCCGTGCCGCTATCTCCTGCCCTCTGCTGGATTACACCATGGACGGGGCCAAGGGCATCCTCTTCAACATTACCGGGGGTGACAACCTCACTCTGGCGGAGGTGCACCAGGCAGCCGAGCACATCAGCCAGAACGCCGACCCAGAGGCGGCCATCTTCTTCGGCATGGTGCAGGACCCCAAGATGGAGGACGAGGTGAAGATCACCGTCATCGCCACGGGCTTCCCCGGCGAGGCTGTGGTGAGCCAGAAGATGGACGAGTTTGAGAGGCTCATGACCACCGGTAAACTGCCCGACCTGGACCTCCCGCCCTTCCTGCGGGAGCGCACGCCCGCCGCTTCGCCGGCCCCTGCTCGTCCTCGCAACCCCACCAACGGCTATCGCTAACTCCTGCGCCTGGTTTCCCCTTTTCCATGGGGCCCCGTGGGCAGCGGGGCCCCGTGTTTTTTGCCGTGTCCCGAAGGGATGTCCTTGACAGGGCAGGGCGCTTTGAGTATCCATAAAAGTAGAGCGGGGGCCTGACGCCCGATAAACAACGGGAGGAGGTGCAACTGATGCCCATCTACGAATATCAGTGCTCCTCGTGCCAGCATATCTTTGAACTGCGCCGTTCCTACGCCGAAGCAGACGCTCCTACCCAGTGTCCCAAGTGCGGTCACGGGGGTGCCCGCCGGCTTGTTTCGGTCTTTGGTGCAAAGACAGGCTCCTACCTGCGCCCGCCGGAGAAGGATGCCTACCGTGGCACCCCTACCCCTTCCGCCTAAGCCCATCCACCGGGTCGTCATGACCAGGGGCAATCCCCGGGCCTGCACGGCCGAGAAGAACCGAAAGGGGTGAGATGGACGAGCGTATACGGGCGTATGTCCTGTCCCACCGGGATCAAGCCCTGAGGGACCTGGAGCGTTTATGCAATCAGCCCAGCGTGAGCGCCCAACACCTGGGGCTGGAGGAGTGTGCCCTTCTGGCCAAGGCTATGCTGGAGGAGGCGGGTTTCACCGTCCGCCTCTTCTCTGTTCCCGGAGGAGCCCCTGTCGTCTATGCCGAGCAGAGGGGACGCTCGCCCCGCGCCGTCCTTATTTACGACCATTATGATGTTCAGCCCCCGGAGCCTCTGGAGTTGTGGCAGTCGTCCCCTTTTACCCTTACCATCCGGGATGGGAGGGCATATGGGCGGGGCGTCTCGGATGACAAGGGGTGCTTCGCCGCCCGCCTGAACGCCGTGAAGGCGTGGAGGGCGGTGTATGGGGTGCTCCCATGCACCGTCCGCTGGGTGCTGGAGGGGGAGGAGGAGATAGGGAGCCCCCATCTGGGGGGGTGGGTGGCGGAGCATCGGGAACTCCTGCAGGCCGAGGGGTGTATCTGGGAAGGGGGAGGGGTGAACTGGGCGGGGCATCCCACCATCACCCTGGGGCTGAAGGGGATAGCCTATGTGGAACTGGTGGCACGGGGGGGCAACCGGGATGTTCACTCTTCCTATGGGGCGGTGGTGCCCAACCCCGCGTGGCGCTTGGTGTGGGCCTTGTCCACCATCAAGGGGCCGGGGGAAAGGGTGCGCATCCGGGGCTTCTACGACCGGGTGCGCCGTCCCACCCGCCAGGAACGGGAGGCCCTGCGCCTTCTGCCCGAGGAGGACCAGCACCTGGCCGAGAGCCTGGGTCTGAAGCTGTTCGTGAAAGGTGTGCGGGGCTATGCCTTCCGCCGGCGCCTCTACTTTGAGCCGTCCTGCTCTATCTGCGGCATTGTGGGGGGCTACACAGGACCGGGCACCAAGACCATCGTGCCGGCCGAGGCTCGGGCTAAGGTGGACTTCCGCCTGGTGCCCGATCAGCGCCCGGAGGAGGTAGTGGCCCTTCTGCGGGAGCATCTGCGCACCCACGGCTTCGGGGACATTGAGGTAGTGGAGCATCCCGGGGGGAGCGCTCCGGCCCGCACCCCGCTGGATAGCCCCTGGGTGCGTCTGGTAGCCGAGTGCGCTCGGGATGCCTATGGGACCACCCCGGTGCTGGTGCCCACCATGCCGGGGAGCGGGCCGATGTGCTATTTTACAGGGCTAGGCTTGCCCGTTGCCATGGCAGCGGGCACGGGCCACCCCGATAACCGTATCCATGCCCCCAACGAGAACATCCGCCTGGAGGACTACGAGAAGGCCATCCTGCACATGGCCAGCGTCCTGGAGGCGCTAGGGCGCTAGCCCACCGGGCGGAGGGGGGTGGGCCGAGGCTCCGGCCCTTGTAGGGGTATGCATGCGTTTCCGCCAGAAGGCCTGGAGCACCAGCCCGCGCTCGTCGGCCAGGTGAGGGGTCTCCACCTCAAAAACCCCGTGCACCACCAGGTGGTCGTCCTTTTGGTAGAGGCTGACGCTTACGATGCGGTGTCCACGCTCCTCAATGGCTCGGCGCATGTCCTCCACTACACTGGTCAGGTCCTGGCCGTCCATTTTCACCTGGGCGATGACCTCGTCCACGATAGTATCGCCGTAGACCACAATGGGGTTATTGAGGAGGAAGGCGTTGGGCACCTTGATGATGCGCCCGGTGCGGATGCTGGGGAGATGTTCCCCGTCTCCCACTTCCCAGAGGGCGGTGCGCACCGGTCCTACCGAAAGGACATCCCCCTTGATGATATGGGTGGTGGTGAGGATTTTGATGCGTCGTCCGGGGGTGAGGTGGCCGGTTCGGCGCACCACCACGCCTGCCGACCAGTTCTCCACAAGGGTGCGGAAGATGAAGGCGAGCCCAACGGTGCCCAGGAGCAGGTTCAGGAAAAGGATGAAGACCATAGGGTTCATCCTGTCAGACCCCGACGCCCCGAAGGGCGCACTGCTATCGGCTTTATGCTAGCGTGTGGAGGCAATGGGGTGCAAGGCGCAGAGGCGTCCAAGAAGGGCTAAAAAGGAAGCGTCCCAGGAGGGACTTGAACCCCCGACCCGCCGCTTAGAAGGCGGCCGCTCTATCCGCTGAGCTACTGGGACGGCTCCATGCACATCCTAGTGGGAGGAGGGGATGGGCGTCAACCGCTGCGGCTCTGCAACAAGACGAGGAGGGGCGGGTGTTTAGCCCGCCCCTCCTGGCACCTCAGGGGGTGTTTCCCTGCCGGCGTTACCCTCGCCTGCGCAGCCGCAGGAGCACCACCACAACCACCACTATCACGACCACGGCCACGATGATGCCTACCACCAGACCTGTTGGGAAGGGCCTGGGGGCCGGTGGCACCGGCGTGGGTGTGGGCGTCGGTCGGACGGGTGTTGGTGTGGGCGGCACCGGCGTGGGAGTGGGCACCACCGCCGTCGGCGTAGGTGTCGGTGGCACCGGTGTGGGCGTCGGCGTCGGCGGGCGCGGTGTCGGTGTCGGCGTGGGGGTAGGCGGCCGCGGCGTCGGCGTGGGTGTGGGGGTGGGAGTCGGCGGCGGCTGGACCGTTACCCTGCCTACCTCTACCGTCTGGGTGTCGAAGCGCACCGACACCGTGTAGGTGCCGGGGGTGTCCAGGGTAATGGCGGGTTCCAGGACACGCCCCGTGCCGGGGTCAATGGTCTGGGCCGGCACCGCCGTCTCACGGGTAACGGGTCCGGCGGCCACGATTGTGGCCTGGAAGCGTGGCTCGGTGGCTCCGCCGATGTTGGTAGCGGAGAAGGCAACGGTGAAGGGCCGGCCGGCAACGGGGCGCTCCGGCTCAATGCGCACCGGGGCGACGGTGTAGCGGGCGGGTGTGGGCGGAGGCACCGCCCGCAGGGTGAGGGTCTTGGCCCCAATGACGGGCACCTCCAGGCGCAGGGTATAAGTGGCCTCCACGCCCTCCACAGGAGTGAAGAAGAAGGTGGCGGAGGCGGTTCCGCCGGCGGGCACCACCAGGGACTGGACGCCCTGGAGCACATCGTTGGCGTAGAGGCGCACTTCTACAACGCCGGGGGCAGCGCCCCGGTTGGTCACGGGCAGGGAGACCTGCACCGCCTTGCCCGCATCCACCCGGGCTGGGAGGGCGGGCGGTTCGCCCAGGGCGATGTCGGCGACGGCAGGCCTGCGGGCGACCGTTACCTGGCCCGTCAGGTCGCCTACCCGCAGGGTGAAGGTGCCCTCCCTGTCGGGCATGACCACGGCAAAGGCGAGGGTGCGGGTCTCGCCCGCGGGCACCGTTACCTGGGCAGAGGCGACGGCGGTGCCGTCCAGCAGCAGGGCCTGGGTGAGAGTGCCCTCGGCGGTGCCGCGGTTGGTAACCTGGGCGGTTACCTGCACCGATCCGCCCGGCTCCACGGCGGACGGCTCAATGCGCAGGTCGGAGAGGACGGGCTGGAAAGCGGCGGGCGGGCGCGCCACTGCCAGGAGGACGAAGGTGGAGAAGCCCTGCGGAGAGACCGCCTCAAAGGTGGCCCGCCCCTCTTGGCTCTCCACCAGGCGGGTGGCCAGGAAGGAGACCTGACCATCGTCGGAGCGCCGGCCGATGCGCACCTGGCCGGCCCCGCCCACTTTGTCCACCCAGGCCTGCCCCACCGTCATGCGGACACGCACCTCACCCACCGTGGTGCCGGGGCGCAGGTCGGTGTCCACGGCGGTGGCGAAGGCCACGTCCCTTACCGTCAACCCCTCCCGGCCGGCCAGGGCCTGGAACTGGGCTAGGACATCGGGGAGCACCGTCTTGCTGTTGGCGACGCCCAGCCTGAACTCGTCGGGGGGCAGGTCCACCAGCAGGGCCTCAAAGGTGCTCTCCACCCGGCCGACGGCGGGGTCCTGCTGGCTGAAGTCGTTGGCGGTGGAGGGCAGGAGGGCACGCAGTTCCCGCACCCGACCCTGGGCGGTGGTGGGGTCAAGGCGTTGCAGGGGCTCCACCTTGGCCACCACGGTCAAGATGAGGTTGCCCCGCTCGTCCCGCACCTCAATGGTAACCGTGTCCCGTCCGTCAAAGCGGGCGCCCGTAACCGGGTCGGTGAAGGGCTGGGTAAGGGAGGCGCCCGGAGGCACCGTGAGGACGATGGCCAGTTGTTGCTGTTGCTGAGGGGCCGGGCGCTCGCCGGGGCTCCAGGTCTCCCCCACCAGTTGGAAGCGCTCCTCGGCCCTCAGGACGGCCAGGGGGGTGGAGGGTGTCGGCGGAAGCAGTTGCACCATGCGGAACCAGCGGCCCCACGGCGGGCGAACGACGGGGCGCGCCAGTTTCACAAAGGTGGTAACCGCCGTTGCTCCGTCGGCAGTGCAGGTTACCGTGTATTGGCCGGGGAGTCCGTCCTGGGCGAAGGCGAAGAAGCGGGTCTGCCCGGCGCCGATGATGCCGGCGGTCTGGAAGACGGTGCCCACAGGGGCGCCGTTACGGGTCTCGGTGCAGGTGAGGGTGAAGGGACCGGCGGCGCCCTGGTTGACCAGGATCACGTGCTTCACCACGGGGAAGCCGGCGAAGGTGAACAGCGGGAATGCCTGGACGTTGGCCAGCAGTCGCGGGCCGACTACCGTGAAGGTAGCAGAGACCCCGCCCACGGTAACGGTGTGTGTCCCGACCTGTGTGCTGGAGAGGGTCAGGGTGTTGATGCGCACCTGCCCGCCGGCGAGGGTGCCGGTGAGGGTGCCTACCGCTGTGCCGTCCAGCAGGACGGGGAAGGTGTAGGGGCCGGGCGCCTGCCCCAGGTTAGCCTTGACCACCTGGACCAATACCGGCTGGCCGATTCCCACGATGGACGGCG
This sequence comes from bacterium HR23, assembly GCA_002923335.1. Classification (GTDB taxonomy): domain Bacteria; phylum Chloroflexota; class Dehalococcoidia; order Lucifugimonadales; family HRBIN23; genus HRBIN23. The sequence continues at coordinate 6,746 of BEHZ01000048.1, forward strand.
TTACCGTAACGGCCAAGACCCTGATGTCGGCCGGACGCGGCGTGGGGGTTGGGGTAGGCGTCGGCGTCAAGGGCGCTGGCGTCGGTGTAGGCGTCGGTGGCACGGGTGTGGGCGTCGGCGGCACCGGCGTGGGCGTTGGTGGCACAGGCGTGGGTGTCGGCACCGGCGTCGGCGTTGGTGTGGGTGGCACAGGCGTGGGTGTCGGCACCGGTGTCGGTGTGGGCGTTGGTGGCACCGGCGTGGGCGTCGGTGGCACGGGTGTGGGCGTCGGCGGCACAGGCGTGGGCGTTGGTGGCACCGGCGTGGGTGGGGGCGGTGGCGGAGGTGTCGGAGTGGGTGTCGGAGCCACGACCTGGAAGTTGGCCTGGCTGGTGACGGGGGGACCTACAACAAGAGAAACGATCAGGGTGCAGGTGTAAGACCCCAAGGGCAACGAAGGGCTGGGGCTCCAGGTGATGGTGTAGGCGAACTGGCCTCCCACCGGGCTATAGAGGTAGGCATAGGGCACACCCGAAACGGGCGTAACCGGCGGAGGGGAGGTGCTGATGGGTGTCCAGGTAGGGACAGGGGTCAAAAGGGGGTTCCAGTATCCGTAACCATACAGGTTGGTCCAGGCACCCACGGTGACCTGCAGGCCCAGGGAAGGGGCCTGATACGAGCCGGGCACAACGGGAAGGATGACGTCAAAGTCGTGGGTGGTGCCGGGGCCATCACACACCAAGACAACATTCTGGATGGCGTCGGTCTGTCCTGCAGGCTGCTGCACCAGCCCGGTGAGGGCCACGGGTTGGCCCTGGGTATAAGTGGGTTGGGAGGGGGTTAGGCTGGTGCTAACGGCCAAGCCGAGGCGGGAGAAGATGAGAACCACCACCAGGAAGACTCCCCCGGCCACCAGGGCGCTGATGGCGAGCCGGGTCGCCAGTGGGTTCCGGGAGGTCAACCTTCGCCACATAGGGCTAACCCTCCGTTTTATCGGTGCGTTCCGACTAGACCCCAGTTGCCCAGTGTAGGTGTAACATTAGAGTTTGTCATATCCGCCAGTGCTTGTCAAGGGAACAGCAGGCCTTTTTGGGGTGAGTTTTGCCCCACTTTCCCCTTGTCCAAGGCGCTTTCCGATAGGCGGATTCTATCGCCTTGGACCGGGGGCGGATAGGGAGTGTCCGCCCGCAGGGTGGCCCCACCGAGGGGACCTTCCCCCCTTTTGGGCTTCCCAACGGCCGGGGAACCGGTTAGGGGGCACAAGTCCACAGTTTGACATGCCCAGGGGAGTGTGCTATCCTGGTAATGCCCAGGCGAGAGGGGAGAGGCCCAGGAAGCCCACGCCGGGAGGAGGCTATGCCGAAAAGCGAAATCGTGATCCGACTGGGCGGAGAAGGCGGGGAGGGCGTTATCTCCACGGGAGACATCTTTACCCTGGCATCAGCACGGACGGGTTACCATGTGTTCACCTTTCGCACCTATCCGGCGGAGATCAAGGGCGGGCACGCGTGGTATCAGGTGCGAGTGGGCCCCCGCCCCGTTCTCTCTATGGGCGACCAGGTAGATGTCCTGGTCGCTTTTAATTTGGAAGCCTATGAGAAGCATAAGCACCTCCTGAATAAGGAAGAGGGGGTGCTCATCTACGACCCGGATGAGGTAACCCCCGAGCCTCACCCGAAGACGGTGCTTTACCCTATTCCCTTCAACCGCATCGCCCGGCAGGACCTGAACTTTGTGCGGGGCAAAAATGTGGTGGTAACGGGGGTGCTGGCGGGCCTCTTCGGCCTGGACCCTTCTTCCCTGACCGGGTTCATTACCCAACGCTATAAGCGGCGGGCCGAGTTGCTGGACCAGAACCTGAAAGCCCTGGAGGCGGGGATCACCTACGCCCTCAAGAACCTCACTAAGGCGGACCCTTACTACCTTACCCCTACGGAGCGGGTGGGGCGTTTGGTGATGAGCGGAAACGACGCTATCGTAGCGGGTGCCCTCACGGCGGGGTGCCGGTTCTACGCCGGCTACCCCATTACCCCTGCCAGCGAAATCCTGGAACTCATGGCCCAAACCCTCCCACGCATCGGGGGCGTCAGTTTCCAGGCGGAGGACGAGATGGCGGCCATCGGCTCGGTGCTGGGAGCGTCCTTTGCAGGGGTGAAGGCTATGACCGCCACCAGCGGCCCCGGCCTCTCCCTAATGACGGAGTTTATGGGGTGGAGCGGGATGGCGGAGGTGCCCTGCGTCATTGTGGATGCCCAGCGGGCCGGCCCCAGCACCGGCATGCCCACCAAACTGGAGCAGGGAGACCTGAACCACGCCCTCTTCGGCGGACACGGGGAGTTCCCCCGTATCGTCATCGCCCCCGGCTCGGTGGAGGACGCTTTCTGGCAGATCATCAACGCCTTCAACCTGGCGGAGAAATACCAGGTGCCTGTTATCTTCCTTTCCGACCAGTCCCTCTCCCACCGCACCGAGTCTCTGCTGAAGCCCGACCTCAGCAAAGTGCAGGTGGTGGACCGCCTCAGGCCGGACGAGGAGGCCCTGGAGAATGGCTACCAGCGCTTCGCCATCACCGAGACGGGGGTATCGCCTATGGCCGTCCCGGGGACGCCGGGCGGGATGTATGTGGCCCCCGGTCTGGAGCACGACGAAAAGGGGCACGTGGATAACCCCCTGGCCTCCCACGAAAAGATGGTGCCCAAGCGCTTCCGTAAACTGGAGACCCTCCAGAAGGAGTTGGAGGCCCCACCCCGCTATGGTGCTTCTGATGCCCGTATCGGGGTCATCGGGTGGGGTTCCACAGAAGGCGCAATCCGAGAGGCGGTGGAGCGGTGCGTGGCCAAAGGGATCAAAGTGGCTGCCATCCATCCCAAGGTGCTCAACCCCCTGCCCGAAAAGTATATTGAGGAGTTCATTCGTTCGGTGGATACGGTCATCGTGCCGGAGGTGAACTACACGGGCCAGTTCGCTCGTTACTTGCGCAGTATTTTCGGCATCCCGGTGGTGCGCATCAATAAGTGGGGGGGCTTGCCCTTCACGGCCGGCGAGATCCAGCGCAAGATTGAGGAGGTTGCCAATGGTCGTTAGCACCATGCCCCTGACGGCCAAGGATTACAAGAGTGAGGTGAAGCCCACCTGGTGCCCCGGCTGTGGCGATTTTGCGGTCCTCTCGGCGACCTTCAAGGCCCTGGCCGACCTGCAACTGCGCCCGGAGCAGGTGGTGGTGGTATCGGGCATCGGGTGCTCCAGCCGTATCCCCTACTTCTGCAATACCTACGGTATTCACAGCCTGCACGGCCGTGCGCTGCCTATGGCTACGGGTATCAAACTGGCCCGTCCGGACCTTACGGTGCTGGCCATGGGGGGCGACGGCGACCTCTTCAGCATTGGCGCCGGCCACTTCCCCCACGCCGCACGGCGCAACCTGGACATCCTCGTGGTGTGCATGGACAACCAGACCTATGGACTGACCAAGGCCCAGTATTCCCCCACCTCTTTTGTGGGTCACAAGAGCAAGTCCAGCCCCTATGGAACGGTGGAGTGGCCTATGAACCCGGTGTTGTTGGCTCTGGCGGCGGGGGCGTCGTGGGTGGCACGGGGCTATTCGGGGCGGCCCAAGCAGTTGCAGGAACTCATTGTGGAAGGGGTGCGCCATCGGGGGTTCGCCTTCCTCAATGTGCAAAGTCCCTGCACCGAGTTCCACAACACCTATAACTACTACGATGCACGGGTGCAGGACATCCCCAAAGACCACGACCCCACCGACTACCTGTCGGCAGTGCGCCTGGCTCTCCCCCAGGAAAAGACCCTCCTGGGTGTCTTCTACCGGAGCGAGCGCCCCGTCTACGAGGAGCAGGTGCGGGCCTTTGAAAAGGTGAAAGTAGAGTTCGACCCCGACGAGTTCCTTTCGCGCTACGGCTAGCGCCAGGGAGCGTCATAAGGAGAGGGGACCTCTATGGAGGCCCCCTCTCTTTTACGGCTGCGGGCGGAGCACTTCCGTGTGGGGGAAGGCCACCGCCTCATAGAACCAGAAACTCTGGGTGTGGAATACCGGCGGGAGGCGCTTGCCTTGCATCCTCCCTTCTACGGCGACGCCGAAGACGTTCCACACGGACCCTGTCTCTTCGTCCTGAAAGCGCCCCGGGCCGACCGGCTTGAAGGAGAGGCGCTGGCCCAACACCACTGACCGGTAAACGCCTGCTGTGCCCACCCTCCTGCCTTCCGCTAGGACAGGGGAGTCCAGCGGCGAACGGGTGTTAGGGGCGTAGAAGACCACCACATCACCTTCTACAGGCAGGACGGGGCTTTGGGCCAGAACTGAGAAGGGAATGGCAAGCCTGCGTGTGCCTAGGGAGAAGGCCACCACCCTCTCCATAGCCGGGAGGCGAGGGTCTACAGGCTCGGCAAAGAGGGGAGGCCGGGAGGCGCTATCGTAATAGTCGTAAGGGTTGCTGCCGTAGATGCCGGCAGATACATAGAAGGGGTAAGAGTCCGGGGAGAGCACCCTGCCCTGGGGAAAGGTCTGGCGGAACTCCTGCCAGGAGAGGATGGTAGCGGGAATAAGGTCTAGGTGCTCCCCTGCCAGGTCGCCCACGATGGCGTCAAAGGTGCCCTGTTGCCACCAGGATTCGGTCTGGCGGTCCCACATAATCAAGTTGCTCTGTCGGAGCAGACCGCTGACCCCGAAGGTGAGAACCCGGCCCTGAACCTTTCGGCTAAAGACCATAGCCGTATTGCACAGTGGTCAGTAGGTAACCGCTACGGGCTCTCCGCCGACCTCGTCGTTCACGACCTCGTGGAAGATGAGGATGCGCAGGGGGTAAGCACGGGCGTCGCCGTTTATCTCCAGGGCAAGGACAGGCTCATCGGCTTCCAGCCACCCATCGGCTTGCTGCGGCGTGGCAAAGATCGGGGTATCAATGGGAGGAATCTGGTCCCGCAGAAGGCCCAGGAACTTGACCTCCTGAAGGGGGATGGTGCG
>BEHZ01000049.1 GCA_002923335.1 bacterium HR23
AAGGTTCCCGACCAGGTGCGGGCCGGTCTTACCGCCCGAGGGGAGGACCCCGGGGTTGTAGACCAGATTCTCGCCCTGGACGCCCGGCGCCGACAGGCGGTAACCGAGCGGGACCGCCTCCGTGCCCGCCACAAGGAGGTGAGCCGGCAGATGGGCCAGGCCCTGGCCCGTGCCCACCAGGAGCCATCCGCCTCTTTGCAGGCGGAGGCCCTACGGGAGGAGGCCAGGGCCCTCTCTCAGCGCATAGCCGACCTGGAGCAGGAGGCGCGGCGCCTGGAGGCCGAGATGGAGGGCCTTCTCCTCACCGTCCCCAACCTGCCCCGCCCGGATGTGCCCGTTGGCCCCGACGCCTCCGGCAACCGCATCGTCCGCACCTGGGGGGAGCCGAAGGCTTTCCCCTTTTCTCCCCTGCCCCACTGGGAATTGGGGGAGCGGCTGGGCATCCTGGATATGGAGCGGGGGGCGAGCCTGGCCGGCTCCCGCTTCTATGTGCTGAAGGGGCTAGGGGCACGCCTCCAGCGGGCCCTTATCTCCTGGTTCCTGGATGTGCACACCCGGGAGCACGGGTATACCGAGGTCTATCTGCCCTATCTGGTGCGGAGCACGGTCCTGGTGGGGGCGGGGGTGCTCCCCAAGTTCGGCGACAACCTCTACCGAGACGCCGAGGAGGACCTGTGGCTCATCCCCACCGCCGAGGTGCCCCTCACCAGCCTCTTTCGGGACGAAATCCTTCCCCCGGGGAGCCTGCCCCGTTACTATGTGGCCCATACCCCTTGTTTCCGCCGGGAGAAGGCGGCTGCAGGGCGGGATGTGCGGGGCATCAAGCGGGTGCACCAGTTTGAGAAGGTGGAATGCTACAAGTTCTGCGAGCCTTCCGCCTCGGACCAGGAGTTGGAGCGCCTGGTGGCCGATGTGGAGGACCTCCTTCAGCGCTTGGGGTTGGCCTATCGGGTGGTGCTCCTGTGCACGGGGGATATGGGCTTCCAGTCCGCCAAGACCTACGACCTGGAGGTATGGGCGCCCGGCAGTGGGGAGTGGCTGGAGGTGTCGTCCTGCTCCACCTGCGCCGACTTCCAGGCGCGGCGGGCCAACATCCGCTATCGCCCGGCGGAGGGGGCGCGGCCGGAGTATGTGCACACCCTCAACGGCTCGGGCCTGGCCCTCCCCCGCACTATCGCCGCCATCCTGGAGAACTACCAGCAGGAGGACGGCGCGGTGGCGGTGCCGGAGCCGTTGCGCCCCTACATGGGGGTGGCGAGGATAGAGCCGGCACAATAGGCGACGGCCGGGCGGCGCCCGGTTTGGGCCGACGCCTCTTGGGCATTTAGCCCAGCACCGTCCGCACCCCGGTGTAGAGGAACAGCCCCCCCATATACGCCAGGAAACCGCCACACGCCAGCAATATCCCCGCATACACCGGCCGGGTCATGACCCGTCGCCCCGCCGATACCGCCAGGGCCACCCCGCTATACCACACGAAGTCCGAGAGGATGTGCCCAAAGTAGACCGCCCCTACCGCCCACAGCCCCCAGGGGCCGGGGTAGTAGCGGGACAGCAGGCTGGCCCCTATAGTAAGCCACCAGAGGCTCCAGAAGGGGTTGGAGACGCTGACAAAGACACCCCCCAGGACCGGCCCCCCGGCCTTCCTCTGTCCCGGCTCCTGCTGGGGACGGAAGTCGGGGCGCTCCCGCAGGGCGGTTTGCACCGTTCCCCACGCCATCCAGAGGATGACCGTCCCTCCTACCAGGCCGATAACCGCCCGGGCGGTCTCGCCCTGGAAGAAGCGCCCGAGCCCCAGGGTGAGGAGCACCACCACCACCAGTTCCAGGAGGGCGTGCCCGGCGGAGGTCAAAGGGCCGGCAACCCATCCCTTGCGGGTCGCCTCCCGTATGGTGAAGGCCAAAAGGGGGCCGGGCGACAGTGCCCCCGAAAGCCCCACCACAAAACTCACGGCGCAGGCGGACGCCAACCCCTCTAGCATGGGTTCTCCCTCTCCTCCCGTGGGAGTGTGCCCCACCCTTCGGGCCATTCGGGCTTGGGGGAACGCCCCAGCAGGGCCTCTATGGCTTTGGGGATGGGAAGCCCCTCATACAGCACCTGGTAGGTAACCTGGGCGATGGGCATCTCCACGCCATACCGTTGGGCCAGGAGCAGGGCGGAAGGCACGGTGTGCACCCCTTCGGCCACCTGCCCCAAGCCCTTCAGCACCTCCCCCAAGGGCTGACCACGGGCCAGACGCTCCCCCACCGTGCGATTTCGGCTGAGGGGGCTCCAGCAGGTCGCCATCAAGTCGCCGATGCCCGCCAGCCCCGCAAAGGTTAAGGGGTCCGCCCCCGCCGCCACCCCCAGCCGGGTGATCTCCGCCAGTCCACGGGTAACGAAGGCAGACTTGGCGTTGGCCCCCAGGCCCAGCCCGTCGCACATCCCCGCGCCGATGGCGATGATGTTCTTCAACGCCCCCGCCAGTTCCACTCCTATCACATCCCGGCTGATGTAGACCCGAAAGGCAGGGGTGTGGAGGGCGTCCTGCACCCAGCGGGCCACCGCCGGCGAAGGGCTGGCTACCACCGTGGAGGAGGGGAGGCCCTGGGCTATCTCCCTGGCCAGGTTGGGGCCGGAGAGCACCCCCAGGCGCTCCGCATGGGAGGGGGCTTCCTGGGCCAACACCTGGCTGATGCGCAGGGCGGTGCCCGGCTCTAGCCCCTTGACGGCGTGGAGGAGAACCGCATCCCTGGGCAGGAAGGGGGCGATGCGCCGTGCGTTCTCCCGCACCGAGGCCGAGGGCACCGCCAGCACCACCATCTGCGCCCGCCCCACCGCCTCGGCAGGGGAGGCGGTGAGCCACAACCCCGGCGGAAAGGCCAGCCCCGGCAGGAAACGGCGGTTCTCCCCCGCACGGGCCAGGGCGTCGGCCTCCTGGGGGGTGCGGGTCAAAAGGGCAACCCGATGCCCCCGGCGGGCCAACAGCACCGCCAGGGTCGTCCCCCATGAGGTGGGCCCCACCACGCCTATCTCTGCCACGAGGGCCTCCGGGGGGCGGGTGCTTGGGTCAGGGGGCGGGGTGGCTCCCCCAGGCGGTGCTCGGTGCCCGCCCGCAGGCGCTGGATGTTGGAGCGATGCGCCCATACCACCAGGAAGGCTCCTACCACCCCATACAGGGCGTCGGGCAGGGGCGTTGCCCCCGCCAGGGCAAAGCCCACCAGGGACAGCCCCCCGCTTACTGCCCCCAGCATGGAGCCGACAGAGACATAGCGGGTGCGGGCGATGGCGCTTACCCCCAGGAGGGTGGCGATGGCCCCGGCCGGCGGATACATGAGGAAGAGCCCGCCCAGCCCGCTGGCGGTTCCCCGCCCTCCCCGCAGGCCCAGGTAGGGCGACCAGATGTGGCCCGCCATAGTGGCCAGCCCCACGGCGGGCGGCGCCCAGGGGCTCTCCATAAGCCAGCGGGAGAGGCCCACCGCCAGGGCGCCCTTGGTGAGGTCCAGGGCCAGCACCGTGAGGCCTGCCTTGACACCGGCGGTGCGCATCACATTGGTCATGCCGGTGCTCCCGCTTCCGTAACGGCGGGGGTCAATCCGGCGCACCGCTTTGGCCACCAGGAAACCCCAGGGGATTCCCCCCCACAGGTAGGCCAGGGGCACCGCCAGCCCTAGCCAAAAAACGCTCCCGCTCATGGCGACTGCACCCTCTCCCGTTTGCGTGCCCGTGCTTTGAAGAGGAGGCGCAGGGGCGTGCCGGTGAAGCCAAAGGCCTCCCGCAGGGCGTTGGCCAGATACCGCTGATAGGAGAAGTGCACCGCCTCGGGGTCGTTGACGGTGAAGACGAAGGTGGGGGGGTTGATCCCCTCTTGGCGCAGGGAGTAGATGTGGAGGGGCTTCCCCTTGTGGGAAGGGAGGTGGCGGGCCACCGCCTCGGCCAGGAGGCGGTTCAGGTCTTGCTGGGGCACCCGCTTCTGCCGTTCCCGCCACACCTCCAGAGACGCCTCCAGAAGGGTGGGCACCCCCTCCCCTGTCAGGGCGGAGACGAAAAGGACAGGGGCATAAGGGATGAAGTGGAGGCCCGTCCGCACGGCCTCCAGGGCGGGGCCCTCCTTCGCCCCCTCCCGACGAGCCAGGTCCCACTTGTTCACCGCCACCACAATCCCTTTATATGCGTCCAGCACATACCCGGCGATATGGGCGTCCTGGGCGGTAACCGCCTCCAGGGCGTCCAGCACCAGGATGGCCACATCGCACCGCTCAATGGCCTGCAACGCCCGCAGAACGGCGAACTGCTCTACGCCCGGCTCAATGCGCCCCCGACGGCGAATGCCGGCGGTGTCAATGAGGAGGAGGCGCATGCCCTTGTAGGTGGCCGGGGTGTCTAGGGCGTCCCGAGTGGTGCCGGGTTCGGGGGAGACGATCGCCCGTTCCTCCCCCAGCAAGGCGTTGAGGAGGCTGGATTTGCCCACATTGGGGCGCCCCACGATGGCCAGTTTGGCCACCGGCTCCCCCTCGGGGCGTGCCTCGGGGGCCTGGGGTAGAAGGGACGCAATGCGTTCCCGCAGTTCCCCTATACCCCGGTCCTGGAGGGCGGAGACGGGGAGAGGGTCCCCCAGCCCCAGGGCGTAGAACTCCCCCACCTGCAAGGCCCGCCCCGGCCCCTCGGCCTTATTGACCACCAGCACCACCGGCTTCCCCGAGCGGCGCAAGAGGTCGGCGATGGCGTGGTCTTCCGGGTGCAGGCCGGTGGAGGCGTCGGTTACGAAGACCACCACATGCGCCTCACGGATGGCTGCCAGGGCCTGCTCCCGCACCAGGGTCTCCAGGGTGGTGGCGGTGTGGGAGAGGAGGCCCCCCGTGTCCACCAGGATGACCCTGTGCCCCTCCAGGAGCAGGGGCATGGCGATGCGGTCTCGGGTGGTTCCCGGCTCCTGCGCCTCAATGGCCACCCGTTTGCCCAGGAGACGGTTGAAGAGGGTGGACTTCCCCACATTGGGGCGTCCCACAATGGCCACCAGAGGCACAGAGGGCACCGGCATAGGCGCTCATTTGGCCAGAATGGCTTCCAGGATGGCTTTCTGAATGTGTAGACGGTTCTCGGCCTGGTGGTAGGCCACGGACCAGGGGCTTTCCAGGAAGCCGGGGGGCACCTCTTCCCCGTAGTGGGCGGGCATAGGGTGCATAAAGATGGCTCCAGGGCCGGCCAGGGCCATACGCTGGGGGGTAACCTGGTAGTCGGCGAAGGCCTTTCGGCGTGCCTCCGCCTCCTTCTCCTGGCCCATGCTGGTCCACACATCGGTGTAGACCACCTGCGCCCCTTTGACGGCCTCCTCGGGACTGCGCAGGAGGGTCAAGGAGCCGCCGGTGCGGGAGGCAGTGGCCAGGGCCCTCTCCACCACCGATGGGGGCAGGTCGTAGCCGGGAGGAGAGGCGATACGGTAGTGAGCCCCCACGGCAGAGCAGGCCAGGGCGAGGCTCACGGCGCAGTTGTTCCCGTCGCCGATGAAGGCTACCACCACTCCCCGCAACTGCCCCAGATGCTCCTGAATGGTCATCAGATCCCCCAGGGCCTGGCAGGGGTGCTCGCTGTCCGAGAGGGCGTTGATCACGGGGATGGTGGCGAAGCGGGCCAGTTCCTCTAGGGTCTGCTGGGCGAAGGTGCGGCAGACGATGGCGTCCACCATACGGGAGAGGACACGGGCCACATCGCTTACTGGCTCCCGCACCCCCAGGCCCACCTCCTGGGGGGAGAGATAGAGGGCGTGGCCCCCCAGGTGAAACACCGCCACATCAAAGGAGACACGGGTGCGCAAGGAGGGCTTCTCAAAGAGGAGGGCGACGCTCTTGCCGGTGAGGGGGCGGGGGCGGGCACCGCGCTTGAGGGCCAGACCACGCGCCACCAGCCCCTCCACCTCTGGGGGCGTGAGGTCGGCCACCGACAGCAGGTCCCTTCCCTTCAAACTGGCCAGAGGGGCGTCCATGCTCTCTTCCCCTTGTCCCAGTATAGCAGGCCGGTCCTCTGGCGACGCCTACAGGGGTATGTTACACTTACCGTAACCGAAACGCCACATCCTTGTGCAGGAGGTTGCCCATGAAAATCAAGGCGGCAGTGCTTTATCAGCCCCATCAGCCTTTGGTGGTGGAGGAGGTAGACCTGGACCCGCCCAAGCAGGGGGAGGTTCTGGTGCGGGTGGCGGCCGCGGGCGTCTGCCGGAGCGACTACCACTTTATGGTGGGGGAGTCCACCTACCTCTTGCCCGTTGTCCTGGGGCACGAGGGGGCGGGCATCGTGGAGGCGGTGGGGGAAGGGGTTACCACGGTAAAGCCGGGCGACCATGTGATCTTCAACTTCGTGCCCAACTGTGGCTTCTGCGTATTCTGCACCACGGGGCGCCCCAACCTGTGCGAAAGGTCGGCCACCCTCCAGCAGAGGGCGTTCATGCTGGACGGCACCACCCGTCTCCATAAGGGGGCGCAACCCATCCACCACTTCATCCGCACCGCCTGCTTTGCCGAGTATGCGGTGCTGGCGGAAAGCGGGTGCATCCCCGTGGACAAAGGCTTCCCCCTGGAGCACGCAGCGCTTATCGGGTGCTCTGTTACCACAGGGGTCTGCGCGGTCCTGCGCACCGCCCAGGTGCCTTCGGGCGCCAGCGTGGCGGTGGTGGGGTGTGGTGGGGTGGGGCTGAACGTGATTCAGGGGGCACGCCTGGTGAACGCCGCCCCCATCATCGCCATTGACATTCGGGACGGGAACCTGAACCTGGCCCGGCAACTGGGGGCCACCCATACCATCAACGCTGGCACCGAGGATGTGCTCCGCCGGGTGCTGGAGATCACCAACGGCCAGGGGGCCGATTACTCCTTTGAAGTGTATGGGGGCTCCCATACTGCCCAGACCGCCTTTGACATCGTCCGTCGTGGGGGAACGGTGGTCATCGTAGGGGTCGCCCCGGACGGGCATAAGGCGGGCTTTGAACTCATCACCATCCTGCGGAAGGAACTGACCATCAAAGGCTCTTACTACGGCTCGGCACGCCCCCGGGTGGATATGCCCCTCCTGGTGCGCCTGGCCCGGGAAGGGCGGCTGGACATCGGGGCCCTGGCCCAGCGCCGCTATCGCCTGGAGCAGATCAACCAGGCCTACCGGGACCTGGAGGAGGGCATGCCGGGGCGGGGCATTATCGTCTTTCCGCACTAGGTGGGAGGGGCATGGCCCTTTGGGTGCTCCTGGGCGCTCTGCTGGTGCTCCTCGCCCTGGTGGTGGTGCTGGCCCATAGCCTGCACCGTCTGCGGAGCGAGTATCAGCGCCTGCGAGAAGGGGTGCGGGCGCTGGCCTCCCAGGCGTCCCTTTCGGCGCCGCCGGGGGAGGCGCCTCCCGTGGATGCCCTGGCCGGGCGCTGGAAGACCCTGGCCCAGGAGCGGGACATCCTCCACAGCGCCCTCTCGGCCCTGCGGGAGGGGGTGCTCCTGCTGGACAGGGAGGACTGTTTGGCGCTGGCCAACCCCGCCGTGTGGGACCTGCTGGGGGCCACTGCTGTGGAAGTGGGCCGGCGTCCCACACCCCTGTTGCGGGACCACCAGGTGCGGGACCTGGTGGAGCGGGCGAGGGCCACCTCGTCGCCCCAGCAGGGGGAGATAGACCTCCCGCACCTGGGCACCCGGGTGGCGGTGTCGGCCCTCCCCCTGCAAGGGGGGATGGTGCTGGTGGTGTTGCAGGACCTTACCCCCTTCCATCGCCTCCAGACGACCCGACGGGAGTTTGTGGCCAATGTCTCCCACCATTTGCGGACGCCCCTCTCGGCCATGCGGGCGGTGCTGGAGACGCTGGAAGAGGGTGCCCTGGAGGAGCCGGAGACCGCCCGGGCCTTTCTGGCCAGCCTGAAGGCGGAGGTGGAGCGGATGGAGCGCATCGTGCAGGAACTGCTGGCTCTCTCCCGTTTGGAGAGTGGTCAGGTGGCGCTCCATGTCGCCCCTGTGGCGGTGGAAGCGGTGGTAGCGGAGACCGTCCAGCGCTTCGCGCCCCTGGCTCAGCAGGCGGGGCTTACCCTGACCACTCGCCTGCCTCCCCATCTCCCCCAGGTGCTGGCAGACAGGGAGAAACTCCTGCAGGCCCTGGCCAACCTGCTGGACAACGCCATCAAGTTCACGCCCGCCGGGGGGAGGGTGCATCTGGAGGCCAGGGCGGAGAATGGGGAGGTGGCCTTTATTGTGGAGGACACGGGGATGGGCATTGCCCCGGAGCACCTTCCGCATATCTTTGAGCGCTTTTACAAGGCCCACCGCACGCCGGGAGATGTGGGGGCGGGCCTGGGGCTGGCCATTGTCAAGCACATTGCGCAGGTGCATGGGGGGCGGGTGGGGGTGGAGAGCCAGGAGGGGCGAGGCTCCCGTTTCGTCCTTGTCCTTCCCGCGGTGGGGGAGGGGAGTTGACGGGGCGGGGGGCGTGCCGGCACTTTTGCCCTATGGAAACCCGGCCTCTGGACGATGCGGCAGTCGCCGATAAAGGGCCAGCCGGTGGTATCCGGCCGTCATTGCGGTGGGTGGGAGTGGGAGGCCTTGTCTACCCCCTGCGGAGGGCTGTCCGGTGGGGGCTCCGGCTTCAGGACGCCGATGAAGGGCAGGTTGCGATACTTTTCCAGGTAGTCCAGGCCGTAGCCCACCAGGAACTCGTCGGGCACCTCAAAGCCCACATAATGAAGGGGCACATCGGCGATGCGCCGGACCCGCTTGTCCAGCAGGGCGCACACCTTCAGACTGGCCGGCCCCCGGCTCTCCAGATAGCGCAGGAGGAAGTGCAGGGTCATCCCTGTATCCACAATGTCCTCTACCAGGAGCACATCCCTCCCCTGTATGTCCAGGTCCAGGTCTTTGGTGATGCGAACCCCCTCACCCTTGCCGTAATAGGAGATGGCCATAAAGTCTACCGAGACGGGGAGGCTAATGGCCCGCATCAGGTCCGCCATGAAGCAGAAGACGCCCCGCAATACCCCCACCAGCACGGGCTCCTTGCCTTTGTAGTCCTGGGAGATTTGGCGTCCCAGTTCCGCCACCCGCTTCTGGACGGCGTCGGCGGAGAAGAGGACCCGCTCAATCTTGCGCACCCCCGCCTGGGCCAGGGGGCCGAAGCCGTAGCGGGCCAACAGGCGATGGTAGTCCCGCCGGTAGAGGAGTTTCACCCGGATGTGGGGATACAGTTGCCGAAGGAGGCGCAGTTTGCGGTTCTTCTCGGTAACCAGGCTCTGCTTCAGGGTAGTAAGTTCCACATAGAGGTCCAGGTCGGGCAGGTAGAAGTCGGGGGTGAACATCTCCACCACCCTGTCCCCCTCCCAGCGGATGGGGAAGGAGCGGGGTTCGTATTCCCAGCGGACGCCGTAGAAGTCCAGGATGCGGGCGAACTCGGCCTCGCTGGGGTGGGCAAAGGGGGGTGGGGGCGTCCAGTCCCGGGTGGGGGGGCGTTCGGCAGGGGTCTGCTCCTCCGGGAGCATAGGCTTCCCCCTAGGCGGGCCGTTCCGCCACCACCATTAGCCAGTTGCGGGGCACAGCGGTCAGCCCCATCTCCTGGAAGGTCTGGCGCACCGCCTCCTGCAGGACGGCGCTGGCCTTCTCCAAAGGCACGCCGGGCAAGGCCCCCTGGACGAAGTCCTCAAACCTGCTGATGTCCAGCCAGCCCTGCAGGTTGACCAGGGCGGTGCGCACCTCCTGGTGCACCACCTTGAGGCCATAGGCTTCCAGGAGACGGGCATACTGCTCCGGGGTCAACTGACGGCGGGCCTCCACCTTTTCGGGACGGGGCAGGAGGCCATAGCGCTCTTTCAGGAGGCGGAGGGCCTTGAACATCCACCGGCGATAGAAGGCGTCGGTCTCGGGGGCGTGGGCGCCCTGGAAGAAGGAGGTGTTGAAGGCGAAGCGCCCTCCCGGCTTCAGGGATGCCACCACTTCGTGCAGAAGGCTTGCCTTGTCCTGGATGTAGTGGATGCCGTTGCAGAAGATAACGGCATCGGCTTTCTCCCGCACCAGACGGGAGAGTTCCTCCGCACGGCCCTGGATAAACTGGATGGCGGCGTCTTTGGCGTCGGCCAGGTTCTGCATCGCCTCCCGCAGGGCAGAGGCGGACATGTCAATGGCGATGACGGCGCTCTCCCGTGCGCCCCGCAGTTTCTCCAGGATCATGCGGGTAACCGCCCCGGTCCCGCAGGCCAGTTCCACCACCCGCTGGCCGGGGTGCAGGCCCGCCATCTCCAGCAGGTAGGCGTTCACCGCACGGTAAAAGCCGTGGCGGGCGAACCATTTGAAGGAGAAGTCCTCTGCGCCCTGGGGGTCCTGCGCCTTTTCCACCGACACCTCCTCGGCAACACCCTCATGATACCACCTCATACGCCCCACCCATAGGAGACATGGTCTAAAATAGACCGCCTCCCAGGAAGGGGTTCCAGCGCTTCTCGTTGCCGATGGTGGTGCGCGGGCCATGGCCGGGGAGCACCACGGTGTTGTCGGGGAGCACCGCCAGTTTGGTGAAGATGCTGGCCATCAGCCGGGCGTGGCTAGACCCCGGGAAATCGGTGCGCCCCACGCTCCCCTGGAAGAGGGTGTCGCCGGTGAACACCGCCCCGTGTCCATACAGGCAGATGCTCCCGGGGGTGTGGCCAGGGGTCTCCAGCACCAGCAGGGAGCAGGAGCCGAAGGCCACCGTGTCCCCGCCTTTCAGAAGGCGGTCGGGGTCGGGAGGGTCCCGGTAGTCGGGGAACATGTGGCGTGCGCCGGAAGGGTTCTTCAGGAGGGGGATGTCCTCCGGGTGGAGGGCAAAGGGCACCTGGAGGGCATCCTTCACCTGGGCCACCCCAGCGGTGTGGTCCACATGGCCGTGGGTGCACAGGACGAGGATAGGCTTCAGTTCCAGGCGCTGGACCTCCTCCAGGATGCGCTGGCTATCCCCTCCGGGGTCAATAATGACGGTCTCTTTGCTCTCCTCATCGCTGGCCAGGTAGCAGTTGGTAGCGAAGGGGCCGACCACCAGGATGCGCACTTGCAGGCCCATGGCTAACGCTCTATGGGTGTATCGTCTCGGTTTCCCCACTCGGCGAAGGAGCCGTCGTAGTTACGGGTTTTCGGGTAGCCCAGGAGGTGGAGCACAAAGGTGCCGTGCGCCGCACGGATGCCCCCCTGTCAGTAGGCCACCACCTCTTTTTCTGGGGTAATGCCCTTCTCCTGAAGGAGACGGCGCAGGGTGGCGGGGTCTTTGAAGGTGTGGGTCTCCCTATCCATGAGGTCCAGCCACTCCAGGTGCACCGCCCCCGGCATGTGGCCCGCCCGCTTGTTGCCTCGGGTGTTCTCCCCCGTGTATTCGGCACGGGAGCGCACATCCCACAGCACCGTGCCCGTGTCCCGGCGCTGGATGCGCCCGATGATGTCGTCGGCGGTGGCCAGAATGGCAGGGGTGGGGTGGGGG
>BEHZ01000050.1 GCA_002923335.1 bacterium HR23
CCCCGGGGGACCCTGTGAACCTGGAACGGCCCGTTGCCTACGGGGGGCGGGTAGGGGGACACCTGGTGCAGGGGCACGTGGACGGCACGGGAACGGTGCTGGCCATTACCCCTGAGGGGAATAGCCACCTCTTCACCTTCTCCGCACCCCCTGCTCTTATGCGCTATATTGTAGAAAAGGGCTTCATCGCCGTGGACGGCATTAGTCTCACGGTGGTGAGTGTGGAGGGGAGCGCCTTTCGTGTTGCCGTTATCCCCTATACCTTCCAGCACACGGTGCTGGGGTATCGGCGAGTAGGGGATAGGGTGAACCTGGAGGTAGACATCGTGGCCAAGTATGTGGAGCGCCTCCTGGAGGGCGCCCTCCAGGGCAGGAGGTAGGGCGTGCCTTTCGCCACCATAGAGGAGGCCATCGCCGACATCCGCGCGGGAAAGTTCGTCATCATTGTGGATGACGAGGACCGGGAGAACGAAGGCGACCTGGTGGTCGCCGCCGAGAAGGTAACCCCGGAGCATATCAACTTCATGGCCCGAGAGGCCCGGGGCCTTATCTGCGTGCCCATCATTGGGCAACGGCTAGACGAATTGAAGATACCCCTGATGGTGCAGGACAATACCTCTTCCCACGGCACCGCTTTCACCGTCTCGGTGGACTATAAGATAGGCACCACCACGGGCATCTCCGCCTACGACCGTGCGGCGACCATCCGTGCCCTGGTAGACCCCAAGGCCCGTCCGGAGGACTTCGCCCGCCCCGGCCACATCTTCCCCCTGCGCTACCAGGAGGGGGGCGTGCTGGTGCGGGCGGGCCACACCGAGGCGGCCGTGGACCTGGCCCGTTTGGCCGGCCTGTATCCCGCGGGCGTGGTATGCGAGGTGATGAACGAGGACGGCACCATGGCCCGCCTCCCCCAGTTGGAGGCCTTCGCCCAGAAGCACGGCATCAGGATCATTACCATCGCCCAACTCATTGCCTATCGCCACCAGCACGAGCGCCTGGTGCAGAGGGTCGCTACCGCCCGCCTGCCTACCCAGTGGGGCGAGTTCACCATCCACGCCTACCGCTCGGTGGTGGACCCCAATGAGCATGTTGCCCTGGTGATGGGCACCATCGTCCCTTCGGAGCCGGTGCTGGTGCGCATGCATAGCCAGTGCCTGACGGGGGATGTGTTCGGGAGCCTGCGGTGCGACTGCGGGTGGCAGATTCAGCGGGCGCTGGAGATGATCGCCAAGGAGGGGAGGGGGGTCTTTGTGTATCTTCGGCAGGAGGGGCGGGGCATCGGCCTCCACAACAAGATACGGGCCTACGCCCTGCAGGACCAGGGCCTGGACACGGTGGAGGCCAACCAGCGCCTGGGCTTCCCGCCCGACCTGCGCCACTACGGGGTGGGGGCGCAAATTCTGGTGGACCTGGGGGTGCGCAAACTGCGCCTGCTGACGAACAACCCCCGCAAGGTGGTGGGCCTCCACGGCTACGGCCTGGAGATCGTGGAGCGCCTCCCTATTATTGCCCCCGCCAACCCGGAGAACAGCCACTACCTGGAGACCAAGCGCATCAAACTGGGGCACCTGCTGGACGCCCCCCAGGAGCCGAGGCCGTGAGGGAAGTGGAAGGCTCTCTGCACGGGGCCGGCCTGCGCATCGCCATTGTGGCGTCCCGCTTCAACCAACTGGTAACCTCTCTCCTGGTGGAGGGGGCCAAAGCAGGCCTCCGGGATGCCGGGGTGCGGGAGGAGGATGTCCTCCTGGCGTGGGTGCCCGGCTCCTTTGAAATTCCCGTGGTGGCCAAGCGCCTGGCCTCCAGCGGGCGCTTTGACGCTATCATCTGCCTGGGGGCGGTTATCCGAGGGGAAACGGCCCACTTTGACTATGTGGCGGGGGAATCGGCACGGGGCATCGCCCAGGTGGCCCGGGAGACGGGGGTGCCCTGCGTCTTTGGGGTGCTGACCACCAACGACACCACCCAGGCCCTGGAGCGTGCCGGGGGGAAGGCGGGCAACAAGGGGTATGATTCCGCCCTCACGGCGGTGCGGATGGCGACCCTGCTCCGGGCGCTGGAGCGTGGGGACCCCTCCTAGGGCACCACCTTGTAGACCCGGTCGCCGGGGCGCACCCGCTCCGGCACCTTTACCCCCACCTCTTGCCCCATCCCCGCCTCCTGCACCGGCTGGTTGTGGATCTGCATGGACTCCACCGTGCAGGTGAGGTCGGTGGTGTGGCCCTTGATGTGGATGGTGTCGCCCACCTTGAGGGTGCCGGAGAGGGCGATGCCTGCCACCACGGGGCGAGCGAAGAAGGCGGTAACCCGTCCTACTTCCACTTCAGGCATGGGATGCCTCCTCGGTGTCCAGGGGCAGTATGGGGGATGGGGAAAGGGAGCGTCAAGGGGTAAGGGGGGTCTCTGGGCCTGGCCCCTGCTACAATACTCCCCAGGAGGCCCCGATGCGGACCGATTACGATGTGGTCATCCTGGGGGCGGGGGCAACAGGGTGCGCTACCGCCTACTACCTTACCCGTCGGGGCATCCGCCCCCTCCTGGTGGAGCGGGATGCCCTGGCCAGCCATGCCTCCGGCTTCGCCCTGGGAGGTCTGGCCCCCTCCGAGGGCGTCTTCCAGTTCGGCGACGCCTTCCACCCTATCACCCGCACCGCCTTTGACCTCCACCTGGCCTTGCACCCCGTCCTCCAGGAGGAGACGGGCATCGCCACCGACTTCCGCCTTACCCTCTCCCTCCACCTAGCCCTGACCCCCGAGCAGGAGGAGCACCTGCGCCACACTATGGCGTGGCAGGCCCGCCACGCCTTCCGTGTCCGCTGGATAAGCCCCCAGGAGGCCCGTGCCATTGAGCCTCGCCTCACCCCCGTCCTGCGGGGCGCCGTCCACAACCAGGATTCGGCCATGCTGGACCCCTACAAACTGGTGCTGGCCCTGGCGCAGGCGGTGGAGCGGTCCGGGGGGCGCCTTCGCCATGGGGAGGCGGTGGGGCTGGTAACGGAGAACAGCAAGGTGCGGGGCGTCCGCTTGCGCAGCGGGGAGACGCTCCCCTGCGATACCGTGGTGCTGGCCCTGGGGCCGTGGATGGGGCTGGTGCCGTGGCTGGGCATCCCCATCCCCGTGCGCCCCCTAAAGGGGCAAATCTTGCGCCTGCGCCACCCCGGCCCGCCTTTGGCTGCCGACCTGTGGTGGGGCATCGCCTACTCCGCCAGCAAACCCGACGGCCTCACCTGGGTGGGCACCACCGAAGAGGACATCGGATTTGACGAGCGCCCCACCCCTGAGGTGCGCCTGCACCTGCTCCGGGAGGCGGTGAAAGTCCTCCCCTTCCTGGAGGGAGCAGAGGTGGTGCTCCAGACCGCCTGTCTTCGTCCCCTTTCCGCGGACAACCTCCCCATTGTGGGGCCGGTGCCGGGGTTGGAGGGGGCATATGTGGCAGGGGGAGCGGGGCGCAAGGGCATTTTGCTGTGCACCGCTCTGGGCAAGGCCATCGCCGACCTTATTGCCCAGGGACATACCGATATCCCCATCGCCCCCTTTGGGCTGGACCGCTTTGCCCAATGAGCCTGGCGGAGTTCCAGAGGCGTCTGCTGGCGTGGCACCGGGAGCACCATCGCCCCCTCCCCTGGCGGGAGACGACCGATCCCTATGCCGTCCTGGTGTCGGAGGTGATGCTCCAGCAGACGGGCGTGGAGCGGGTGCTTTCCAAATATAGGGCGTGGCTGGAACGGTGGCCCACCTGGGAGGCTCTGGCGGGGGCATCCTTGGGGGAGGTGATCCGCTTCTGGGAGCCGTTGGGCTACAACCGCCGTGCCCTATGGCTCCATCGCATCGCCCAGCGGGTGGTGGGGGAGTGGGGGGGAACCCTCCCCGCCGAGCCCCAGGCCCTGGAGAGCCTCCCCGGCATTGGCCCCTACACCCGCAATGCCGTCCTCTGCTTCGCCTTCGGCAGAGATGTGCCCGTGCTAGACACCAATATCCGCCGTGTCCTGGGCCGTGCTCTGTTGGGCGTAGAGGGGGCGTCGGAGGGAGCGGTGGCATCCGTTGCCCGGGGGTTGGTGCCTGCGGGGGAGGGTCGGCGGTGGAACCTGGCCCTGATGGACCTGGGGGCGACGGTGTGCCTGGCCCGCCGTCCCCTCTGCGACCGATGCCCCGTGGCCGACCTCTGCGCCTGGCGAGGGGCCGGTATGCCCCCCGGAAAGAGGCGCAGGGGGCAAGGGCCTTTCCCCGGCTCTACCCGCTACTATCGGGGGCGTATCCTGGCCCGCCTGCGTCGTCTCCCGCTGGCGGGTGTCCTTCCTTTGGCCCTTCTCTGCGCCCAGGTGGGGTTAGACAGAGGGCAGGCCCAGAGGTTAATGGACACCCTGCGCCGGGAGGGGCTGGTCCAGGTGCGGGAAGAGGGTGGGGACTATCTCCTCTCCCTGCCCGATCAGTAGGCCCCCAGGCTAGGGCTGGAAAGCCTCCTCGTAACGCCAGGTGCCCTGGTCGGCATACACCGTTAGCACCACCCGTCCCCCGGAGCGTTGCAGGCGCAGGCCGTCCAGCAGGCTGAAGCGCACCTCCACAGTGCGCTCTACCCGCTGCCCCGCTCCAACACGCCCCACCTCCACCCGCAGGGCATCCTGGCCGTTCACCTGCACCTGGGTGGCGCCGGCGAAGAACTGGGCGACGGCGTAGACGCCCGTCGCCTCACTGCCCCCAGTGTTGAGCACCTGGGCGGTTACGATGCGCGCCAGCCCGCTCCCTGTTACCTGGACGATGCGCACCTCTAGGCGGGGCGGGATGGAGGTTGGGGTGGGGGGCACCCCCGGGCGCGGGGAGGGGGTGGGTGTCGGGGTGGGTATGGGCGTAGGGGTAGGGGTGGCAGTGGGTATAGGGGTGGGGAAGAGGGGCACCGGTGGGGTGGGGGATGTCCCCCCAGGGGCCCGCCACGGCCCAACCCTGTAGACCACCGCTGCCCCCACCACCAGTAGAAGAGCAAAGAGAGCCAGTATCGCCTTTCCCATTCCCCACGTCACTGTCACACCGGTGGTGGGTGAGGGCAGACAAGAAGGGGGCAGGTCCTCCATCCTTCAGGTGTCAACAACCAAACCCCAAGAAAGGAGGGACATGTCCCATGCCCAGGGTCCACATCCGCATCCCTGATGTCAAGCCCTCCCCCGAGGGTCGGCCCCAGGCCTGCCCCCACTGTTCCCACCCTGCCCTTCAGCGATGGGCCAAGGTCCACAAGCCCCTCAAGGACCCCCGGCTCCCCCACGCCCAGGCCCACCGCTATCGCTGCCTCCACTGCCAAAAGACCTTCCGTTTCTACCCGGAGGGGGTCTTCTCCTGAACCCAGAGCCGCAGGACGGTGGTCCTCTCTGCCCTCCTCCCGCACCTGGGCATTCCCCTCTCCCCGCAGAGCGTCCTGCGGGATGTGCGGGCCCTGACGGAGGGGGTGAAGGGCCACCTCCCCCTCCGGGCCCGGGTGTTGGGGGTGGACGGCTTCGGGGTGCGGGGAACGCCCCAGGGGGTCCTCCTTGGCGTGGAGATGGGCCAGGGCCTCCCCCTGCTGGTGCTTCAGGTGGAGGAGAAGGACCCCAAGGGGGTGCAGTCGGCCCTCAAACCCCTGGTCCAGGCCCTGGGGGCTGGGGGTGGAAGTCCCGGTCTCCGATGACCTGGGGACCTACCCGGCTGTGGTCGAGGGCTTGGGCCTTTCCCACAATGTCCCCAGACGCCCCCGCGGAGGCCAGGGTGGACGGCTCGCCCTCCCGGTGGGGGTTGTATTGAATGCAAAGGTATCTGTTGGCGGAGGGGGTCGGATTCGAACCCACGTCCCTGCCCGTCAGCAGGGATGCGGTTTTCAAGACCGCTGCCTTCAGCCGCTCAGCCACCCCTCCACCGCCTCTCAGCATAGCCCCGCCGGTCGGGGGGCGCAAGCGCCCAGTGGGCACCGGGGGCTAGGGCGTGCGCCCCAGCACCTCCCGCACCACCCGGACGATGCGCCCCGCATTGGGGATGTAGAGGTCTTCCAGGGGGCGGCTGTAGGGCACAGGGGTGTGGGGGGGAGTTACCTTGCGGGGTGGGGCATCTAGGTAGTCAAAAGCCTCCTCTGCCACCATCGCCTCAATCTCCGAGGCGATGCTACAACGGGGGTTGTCCTCGTCCACCACCACCAGGCGGTGGGTCTTGCGCACCGAGTCCAGCACCGTGTCGTAGTCAATGGGGGCGACACTCAGCAGGTCAATCACCTCGGCGTCTATCCCCTCTTTGGCCAGGGCCTCGGCGGCCGACATGCATTCCCAGGTCATCAGGGAGATGCCCACCAGGGTAATGTCTTTCCCCTCCTTCAGCACTCGTGCCTTGCCCAGGGGCAGGGTGTAAGGCTCCTCGGGCACCGGTCCCATCCGCCCGTAGAGCCTCTTATGCTCAAAGACAACAACGGGGTCGTCGTCCCGTATGGCGGAGATGAGGAGGCCCTTGGCCGTATAGGGGTCCGAGGGGGCAACACCCTTGAGGCCGGGGAAGTGGGCGAAGATGCTGTAGAAGGATTCGCTATGCTGGGCGGCGGAGCCGACCCCTGCCCCGATGCGGGTGATGATGGTAACGGGCACCTTCACCTGCCCGCCATACATATACCGCATCTTCGCTGCGTTATTGATGATCTGGTCCAGGCAGACCCCGGCGAAGTCCACGAACATCAACTCCACCACGGGGCGCATGCCCACGCTGGCTGCGCCGATGGCGGCGCCGATGAACCCCGCCTCGCTGATAGGGGTATCCCGCACCCGCTCGGGGCCGAACTGCAGGATAAGGCCCTTGGTTACACGAAACGCCCCACCCCAGGCATCAATAATGCCCAGGTGGGCACGCCCCGCCCCCCCGGCGATATCCTCTCCCATGATGAAGACGGTGGGGTCCCGCTCCATCTCCTGGCGCAGGGCCTCGTTGACGGCCTCCCGGAAGCGAATCTCCCGCATCGCCATTGCTCCCCTCCTGGCGAGGTAGGTGCCCGTAACAGGTGGCTACCGGTCCCCGCCTTATCTTACACCCCTGGGGCGGTTCTCTCCCTGCCTCCCCCGCCTGGGGCGCGGCCTTCTGGCTCCTCTGTCTGCCTGTGGGCCCTGGGATGGGCCGAGAGGTAGATGCGCCGGGTCTCGGGCTGGCTGATGTGGGTGTAAATTTGGGTCGTGGTGGGGGAGGCGTGGCCCAGCAGTTCCTGCACCGCCCGCAGGTCAGCCCCGCCCTCTAGCAGGTGGGTGGCGAAGGAGTGGCGCAGGGTGTGGGGATGCACCCCCCCATCCAGCCCCGCCCGCACCGCCCACCGCTTTACCAGCGCCTCTATCCAGCGCACCGAAAGGGGTTCCCCCCGGCGGTTCAGGAAGAGGGCGGGGCTGACCTTGCCCCGAAGGAGGCGGGGGCGGGCCTCCTTCAGGTATTGGGCCAGGGCCTTCTGGGCCGGCACCCCAAAGAAGGCGATGCGCTCCTTGTCCCCCTTGCCCACTACCCGCACCCGTCGTCCCGCTAGGTCTATATCCTCCGGGCGCAGGCCGGCCAGTTCACTGACCCGCAGGCCCGCCCCATACAGGAGTTCCAGGATGGCCCTGTCCCGCAGGGCCAGGGGTGTATCTTCGGATGGCCCCTCCACCAGGCGGGCGGACTGGACGGCGTCCAGGACACGGGGGAGGGTGCGCCCCAGTTTCATGCGGGCCAGGAGGGCGGTGGGGTTCTGAGGGATGTGTCCCTGGCGGTGCAGGAAGCGGAAGAAGGTGCGCAGAGCGCTGGCCTGCCGGGCGATGGAGCGGGGGGCATAGGCGCTTCGGCGGAGACGCCCTCTGCCCTTGACCACCTTGGCCTCGCTCATCAGCCAGTGGAGATATCGGCGCAAAAGGGGGACCTGAACCCCCTCCCAGGTGCACACCTTCTCCTTTTCCAGGAAGGCCCAAAGGGGGGCGAGGTCTTGGAGGTAGTTGCGCCGGGTGCGGGGGGCCAGGCCCCGCTGGGCCAGCAGGTAATCGGCATACGCCTTGTAGAAGGGATGGAGCCAGGATTCCCCGCCCGGGCACCCCGGTCCGCAGGGATGGGGCGGGTGGCGTGGGGTGGTCATCTAGCCCTCCGGGGTCGGCTCTTCGGACGTTTCGGGGGGGACACCCTTCCACTGGCAGGAGACGCACTGGGCCTGTTTGCCCCGCCGGGCGACCAGCAGACCACCGCAGGAGGGACAGGGTTGGGGGAGGGGGCGTCGGTTGGTGGTGAAGTTGCAGGTGGGGTAGTTGGCGCACCCGTAGAAGGGGCGGGTGTTCTTGCCCGTGCGGGCCTTCCGCTCCACCAGGTCGCCCCCACACTGGGGGCACACTGCCCCTGTTTTCACCCGGTAGGGCTTGGCGTTGCGACACTGGGGGTAGCCACTGCACGACAGGAACACCCCATACCGTCCCTTGCGCACCACCATGGGCCGACCACACTCTTCGCAGGTCTCCCCCGAAGGGATGAGGACACGCTCGGCGCTGGCCTTGGCCCGCTCCAGGTCTTGGGCGAAGGGCTGGTAGAAGGCCTTGAGCACCTCCACCCGCTGGCGCTTCCCCTCGGCGATGGCGTCCAGGTCCTCTTCCATCTGGGCGGTGAAGCGATAGTCCACGATGTTGGGGAAGTAGTGCACCAGCAGGTCGTTGACGGCGAAGCCCAGGGGCGTGGGCACCAGGCGTCCGTTTTCCCGGCGCACATAGCCCCGCTCCTGGATGGTGGAGACGATAGGGGCGTAGGTGCTGGGACGTCCGATGCCCCGCTCCTCCAGGGCCCTGATAAGGGAGGCCTCGGTGTATCTGGGAGGGGGCTGGGTGAAGTGCTGGGCCGGCTCCAGGCGCAGGCACTCCAGGGCATCCCCCTCCCCAAGGGGAGGAAGAGCACCTTCGGCCGTCTCCTCCGGCTCGTCTTTCCCCTCCTCGTATACGGTGCGGAAGCCGGGGAACTTCAGGGTGGAGCCGGTGGCGCGGAAGAGGTAGGCGGTGCCCGCCGTGGTCTGGGCGTGCACCTCCACCTCCACCGTGTCCAGGACCGCATCGGCCATCTGGGAGGCGATAAAGCGTTTCCAGATGAGGTCATAGAGACGCAACTGCTCGGGGGTGAGGAAGCCCTTCACCTGAGTTGGCTCCCGCTTCACCGAGGTGGGGCGAATGGCTTCGTGGGCCTCCTGGGCGCCCTTGGTGGTGGCGGTATACACCCGGGGTGTGGGCGGGATGTAATCGTTTCCCCAGCGGGCGCGGATGTAGTCCCTGGCCTCGGCCTGGGCGGTTTCCGCCACATGGGGGGAGTCGGTGCGCATGTAGGTGATGAGGCCCACCACCCCCTGGTCGCCCAGGGGGATGCCCTCATAGAGTTGCTGGGCGATGAGCATGGTTTGGCGGGCCGACATGCGTAGTTTGCGCCAGGCCTCTTGCTGGAGGGTGCTGGTGATGAACGGGGGAGGAGGCTTCTGGCGCACCTCCCGCTGGCGCACCTGGGCCACCCGCCAGCGCGCCCCCTCCAGGCGGGCCAGGACATCCTGGACGGTGGCCTCGTTGGGGATGGGGAGGCGTTCTTTTTCTCCTACCAGGCCGAAGAGGCGGGCGGGGAATACCGCCCCCTGCGGGGGACGGCGCAGGTGGGCGGTGATGGTCCAGTATTCCTGGGGGACGAATGCCTGGATGGCCCGCTCCCGCTCCACGACCAGGCGGAGGGCAGCCGATTGCACCCGCCCCGCGGAGAGGGAGCCTCGCCACACCTTCGCCCACAGGAAGGGGCTAAGGGAGTAGCCCACCAGCCGGTCCAGGATGCGCCGTGCCTGCTGGGCCTCCACCAAGTTCATATCTATAGAGCGGGGATGGCGGAAGGCCTCCTTCACCGCCTGCTCGGTGATCTCGTGGAAGGCGACACGGCGCACCTTTTGCGGGTCCAGGCGGGCTGCCTGGGCCAGGTGCCAGGCGATGGCCTCTCCCTCCCGGTCGGGGTCGGTGGCCAGGTAAACCGCCTCGGCCTTCCTGGCCAGCCCCTGCACCTCTTTGATGACCGCCCGTTTCTCCGGCAGGGTGATATACAGGGGCGCAAAGTGGTTGTCTATGCGCACCCCCATGCGGTCCTTGGGGAGGTCCCGCACGTGCCCCTTAGACGCTTTCACCACATACCCCCGGCCCAGGATATGGGCCAGGGTGCGGGCCTTGGCCGGGGATTCCACAATGACCAGACGATCGGGCATGTTCCCCTCACCGGGCGGTATCGGCGCGGGCGAAGTGCATCCCCCCTACCTGGCGCACCAGGCCGTTGACTTCCAGGAGGGTAAGGGTGGCGCTCACCACCGGCATGGGCAGGCCGGTGCGTCGGCGCAGGTCGTCGATGTGCACCGTTTCGCTCCCCAGGGCAGACAGGAGGGCGGACGCCTCTTCCCCGATAGGGGCCTGGGGGGTTGAGGAGGGGGCGGAGGCTTCCAGCAGAGGGGGCTGGACGGCCCGTGCCTCTATGCGCAGTTCCTCCAGGATGTCCTGCACCTCCATCACCAGTTTAGCGCCCTCCTGGATAAGGCGGTTGGTGCCGGCCGAGGCGGGGGAGGTGATGGGGCCCGGGACGGCGAAGACCTCCCTACCCTGGTCCAGGGCCCAGCGCACGGTGGACATGGCCCCGCTCTCCACGGGGGCTTCCACCACCAAAACGCCCAGGGCCAGTCCGCTCAGGATACGGTTGCGCCGGGGGAACTGGAAGGGTTCGGGGCGGGTGCCCAGGGGGTATTCGGTGAGCACCGCCCCCTGTTGGGCGATGCGCCGTGCCAGGGGGCGATGCTGGTGGGGGTAGAGGCGGTCCAGACCCCCGGCCACCACCGCCAGGGTGCGCCCCCCGGCCTCCAGGGCGGTCTGGTGGGCGCGGGCGTCAATGCCCTGGGCCAGCCCGCTGACGATGGTGAAGCCCTCCTGGACCAGGGCACGGGTGAGGCGTTGGCACGCCTCCAGGCCGTAGGGGGTGGCCTGGCGGGTGCCCACGATGGCAATGGCCTTCTCATCCTGAGGGCGCAGGTCGCCCTGCAGGAAGAGGATGGGTGGGGGGTTGGTGATCTCCCGCAGGCGAGGGGGGTAGGCGGGGTCGTGCCAGGTGAGGGCGGTGGCGCCCCAGCGGTGGAGGGCCTCCAGTTCCTGGAAGGGGTCCAGGCGGGCGCGGGCCTGGAGGATAGCGTTCACCACCGAAGGCTCCAGGCCGAGGGCGTGCCACTGCCTGGCGGGGGCACGCCACGCCTCCTCCAAAGTGCCGAAGGCACGCTCCAGCAAGCGGAAGCGTGCCGGGGTGAGGGAGGGGATACGGGCAAAGGCAACCCAGTAGGCCAGCCCTTCCATAGTATTGGCCCCATCTGTGGCGGAGAGGGTGGGATTTGAACCCACGAGGGCCTTGTGGGCCCTACGCGCTCTCCAGG